>CANFJC010000192.1 GCA_947447245.1 Comamonadaceae bacterium | reverse complement strand
CATTGCGCGCACCGTCGGCCCCAAACTTTCACAAAGACTGGGACGACCCGTGGTGGTAGAAAACAAAATAGGTGCTTCTGGCAACATTGGCACGGAAGCCGTGGTGCGTGCCGCGCCTGATGGCCAAACTTTGCTGGTCAGCGTGAATACGTTGGTCATGAACAAAAGCCTCTACACAGGCCTGAGTTTTGATCCCGTTAAAGATCTTGCGCCGGTCATTCTGACCAGCTGGGGACAGCTCTTGTTGGTCACGCATCCCAAGTCCAACTTCAAAAGCGCAGCCGAATTGGTGGCCACTGCCAAAGCCAATCCAGGCCGTATCAATTACGCGTCACCCGGTGTTGGCACACCCCATCATTTGTCGATGGAACTGTTTAAGAGCACCGCCAATGTGTTCCTAACGCACATTCCTTATCGAGGTACCGCCCCCGCTGTTTCAGACTTGTTGGGGGGTCAAGTTGACATCATGTTCTTGCCGATCCATGTGGCATTACCGCAAATCAGAGCCGGCAAACTCATTGCTTTAGGGCTGGGCAGCGAACAGCGACACCCTTTATTGCCCAATGTACCCACCATTGCAGAATCTAAGGTCGGCCAAGTGAATGTCGACATGTGGTTTGGCATTTTCGCGCCGAAAAACACGCCCAACGACATCGTTCAAGCCTACAACAAAGAAATCAAATTAATCTTGGCCAGTGAAGACATTCAAAAGGCCTTTCAACCCCAAGGCATGGACCCCGCCAACAGCACACCCGAAGAGTTCGGGCGACTGGTTGAAAAAGATGCCATCCGTTGGGCAACACTCATCAAATCTCAAAATATCAAAGCAGAATAAACATGAACATTGCCATTGTGGGCGGCGGCATTGCCGGCCTGAGTTTTGCGTTAGGGCTTCACAAACGCGGCATTGACTGCGACGTCTTTGAGGCTGTCAACGAAGTTAAAGAAATTGGTGTGGGCATCACGCTGCTGCCGCATGCCATGCGCGAACTTGCCGAACTTGGCGTTCAATCGGCCATTGAAGCGGCTGGCATTGAAAATTTGGAAAGTGTGTTTTTCACGCATCACGGTCAATTTGTTTACAAAGAGGCTCGGGGGCGGCACGCTGGCTACACACTTCCAGAAATTGGTGCGCACCGCGGAAAATTGCACCGCATTTTGTTTGATGCGGCAGTCAGCCGATTGGGCGCAGACAAAGTACACACCGGCATGAGGTGCACCGGCTATTCGCAAGATGACAATGGCGTTCATTTGAATTTTCTCAACGCCCACAACAACACCAACGTGTCCGTGAACGCCAAGATTGCTGTGGCTTGTGATGGCGTGAATTCTGCGGTTCGCAAGCAGATGCACCCCACGGATGCACTGTGTTTTGGCGGTATCAACACTTGGCGTGGCGTGACCATTCACCCACCCATCCTGACAGGCAAAAGTTACTTGAGAATTGGCACGGTGGAAGTCGGCAAAATGGTCATCTACCCCATCATTGACAACGTCGATGGCAAAGGGAACCAATTGATCAATTGGGTGGCTGAATTGCAAAAACCCAACGCCGCCATGAATGACTGGAATCGTTCGGTCGACCCAGGCGTGTGCGCAGAAATCTACAAAGACTTCAAGTTTGATTTCCTCAATGTGCCCGAACTCATTTTGAAGTCTGAGAAGGTTTTTGAATACCCCATGGTCGACAAAGACGCATTGCCTTTCTGGACGCAAGGGCGCATCACCCTCATGGGCGATGCAGCTCACCCCATGTACCCACGCGGCTCGAATGGCTCTGCCCAAGCGCTGATAGATGCGCGCACTTTGTCTGATCAATTGAGCCAGCAAGCAGATCCGCGCGACGCACTCAAAATGTACGAATCTTTAAGGCTGGCCACCACCGCCAAAGTGGTTGAAACCAATCGCAATGTCCCGCCCGACTTTATCATCATGAAGGCGCAAGAACTGAGCGGTGGCAAGCCTTTCCGCCACATTGACGATCTGATCAGCCAAGACGAGTTGCGTCAAATTTCAGACAATTACAAGAATGTGGCTGGTTTCGCTTTGACAAAGTGAAGAGGCGCCTCAATGGCCTGTTGAGGCTTGAGGGCTTGGCTTAAAGGGTGCTGCTTAGGCTTTGAATCTGCTTGAAGATGGCGGGCTCGCAGTTGCCCGCACCCACCTTGCACATCTTGGCCTGCAGAATTTCTCAACTTGGTGAGAATGCCTTGCCGATGCAGCGTCCGCGCAATTTCTGCCGCACGCTCCCATGATGGGCGCCTGAAGGGCAAATCATCGACTGTGTTGTAGGGAATCATGTTCATCAAGGCGTATTTACCTTTGAGCAATCGAACAATGCCTTCAATTTCCTCTTGCGTATCGTTCACGCCTTCCAGCAAAGTCCACTGGTATTGAATGGGGTAAGCCGTTTGTTGGGCGTAGGTTTCCGCGGCCTCCACCAACTCTTCTGGGCTCATTTTGGGGGCTCTCGGCAACAATTCAGCGCGCAAATCGGCGCGGGTGGAATGCAAAGAAAGCGCCAGTGCGGGCTTGACCAAACCAAGCGGCAGTCGCTCGAAAACACGCCAGTCGCCCACAGTTGAGAACACCAATGACTTGTGGCCAATGTTGCCCACCGTGCCCAACACGTCGATAGCCTCCATCACGTTGTCTAGATTGTGCGCTGGCTCACCCATGCCCATGAACACAACTTTTTTGACGGGGCGGTGAAGCCGTGCAAAGGCAACCTGCGCCACAATTTCTGCACTGCCCACTTGCCTGATCAAGCCTTCTTTGCCCGTCATGCAAAAAACACAACCCACGGCGCAACCGACTTGCGAAGAGACACACACCCCATCACGAGGCAAGCCTACGGTTTCAACGGTTTGACCATCTTGCAGCGCCAGCAGCCAGCGCACCGAGCCATCTTCTGCAGCATGCGTTGATTGCAAGCAAAGCAAATTGGAAAGTGCTTCGGAGAGCTGCGGCAACTCATGGCGCAAAGCCGCCGGCATGAAGCTTTCTAGAGGCCTGCTGCCACTGTTTTGCGGCTTGGCTTGTGACCACAAACGCAAAATGCGCTGCTCATGGGCAGGCCGGGCCCCTAAGGAACGCAATTGGTTTCGAATGTCAGTGATCTGTTGAAATGCCATGCCGCTATTGGACATGAAATTTCAGCTTCATTGCATGCTGATGCCCGCGTCTTTGATGACTTTTCCCCAACGCTCCATTTCGCGGCTCATCAAGCTACCCAAAGCTTCAGGACTTGAGATATCGGACTCAACACCCGCAGCGTAAAGTTCTTTTTTGGTATCAGGCGCACTCATGACCTTGGCAATCTCAGCATTCAAACGCGCCACAATCTCTTTGGGCGTGCCAGCAGGCGCCAACAGGCCCAACCAAACACTGGCCTCATAGCCTGGGACACCAGCTTCTTGCATGGTGGGCACATCTGGCAATTGAGGAATGCGTTTAGCAGTGGTCACCGCCAAGGCTTTTAAGCGACCTGCGGGGACTTGCGCCATGGCATTGGGGACACCGGCAAAGCTACTTTCCACAACACCTGCAACCAAATCACTGGCAGCACCACTGCTGCCCTTGTAAGGCACGTGGATCAATTTGGTGCCAGTCATTGCAGCAAACATACCGCCCATTAAATGTTGAGAGCTCCCATTGCCAGAAGATGCGTAATGAATTTTGTCTGGCTGTGCTTTTGCCAAAGCAATGTAATCGGCCACCGAATTGACAGGTACTTTGGGATTGACCATCAAAACATAAGCAGAATCAACCAACTTACTGACCGGTGTGAAGCTCTTAATGGGGTCGTAGGGTAATTTGGCATAAATGGCGGGACTGATGACGTGCGTGGTAGAGACCATCACCAAGGTATAGCCGTCTGGGGCGGCCTTGGCCACAAAGTCTGTGCCAATGGTTGAACCTGCACCCGCTTTGTTTTCAATCACAAAGGGCTGGCCCAGCGAAATTGAAAGTTTCTGTCCCAGAATGCGTGCCACAACGTCCGTAAAACCCCCGGGCGCAAATGGCACGATCAATTTAATGGGCTTGTTGGGATAAGCCTGCGCCAAAGCAGCCGTGGCTGTGATCCCAAGCATACAACTCAGCAGTGCAACTCGGCACAACTGTCGAACGAAGTGGCGCATAACTTATCCCCTGTAGATTGGTGCTGGCATGGTGTAGTAGCTGTGCAGAATGTGATAAACCATCATGTAATTTTTCTGCTGGAAACTGGCGTGAGAAATACCCGCCATCACATTGAACTGCTTGTCCGTGTTGGGCAGCAATTTGTAAAAATCGATCAGGTCATCAAGCCCTGCAATGCCGTCGTACTCGCCGCGCAAAACAATGGTGGGCACTGTGATTTTGAGAGGATCGACCACTGGCAACTTGGAACACATGTCGACATACGTGCCGGTGGGCATGGAATCGTCCAAGGTCAAAATGGCATCGGCAAAAGCGCTGATGGTGGCTTCGTCGGCCGTGCCAGGATGATCACGGTCAAAAATGCTGTGCACAAATGCACGGTCAATGGGGCGGCGATTTTTGGCCAGAAACTCTGGTAATTTTTTACGGCGTTGCTCCAAGGTGTGGCTGCCCTCGCCTGTCCAGACAAATGCATCCAAAGCCAACTTGCCAATTCGCTCTGGGTGGTTTTGTGCAAACAAAGCAGCCTTCAAAGCACCCGAAGAAATGCCATACATGTGCAGTTTTTGCGACACCGAGTGCTTCAAGATGTATTCACTGCCAGCAGCCAAGTCTTCAGCGCCATTGGCGATGTCTGAATTGATGGGGCGGTGTTTGTCAGAGCGGCCATAGCCCTCGTTGTCCATGGTCCATGTGTCAAAACCGCGCTCATTGAACCAATCCATGACGGAAGAATAAGGACGGCCAGGCACCGACAAATCAAATGTCGGTTGTGAAGCCATCGACGATCCGTGGACAAAGAAAATGGTCCCTGCGTAAGGCACCTTGGGCGAGGCCTTCTTTTGCCAAAGGAACAGATTGATGTCACCCTTTTTTGTCCAATGCTCGACGCCACCAGACCAAATCACATTGCTCATGAAAACTCCTGTTGCTGAATCATTTAAGTTGCCGAAATCATAACGGGGCTCTTCCCATTTGACCGCCTCCAGAACCCGAACAGTTACAAAGCTTGGTAGTTTGTGGTGCCCGAAAGTACAAGTTGGCGTGAAAATTTTTCCAGCCCTCGCTGGTCTTCAGATTATTTTTTCAATGCAGTTCAGCTTGAAAGCAAGTCATCAAGCTCGAAAGGCGATTGAATGTGCGCATGGGCCTGCCACTTTTGGACATCGCTTTGTGTGCCTAAGTAACCATAAGTAGCCGCCACGGTTTTCATGCCGGCAGCGAGTCCAGCCACGATGTCCCTCTCATCATCGCCCACATACACACAAGCGCTCGGCGCGATTCCCAAGCGCCTAGCCGCCTCGAACAAGGGCTCAGGGTGCGGT
>CANFJC010000191.1 GCA_947447245.1 Comamonadaceae bacterium | reverse complement strand
TAGCCGTCATTCTGATACACGCCAATCCGGTGGTAGCTGGTGGCAAAGTGCTGACCGCTTTAAATTGATATTTGCAGAAAGAAATAAAAATGCCTTTTTCCAAGGTTCGTGACGTCACCCTCCACTATCGCGTTTTTGGCCAGACCGGCCCGTGGCTCGCTCTCATTACTGGCGGACGCCGTGGCTTCAATGAGTTCATTCCCTTTGCCGAAAAAATTGCGGCCAAAGGATTTCAAGTTTTGCTTCACGACCGTCGCAACACGGGCGCATCCGATGTGCTCATTGCCGGCCAAGATGGTGAAGAAGAAATTTGGGCAGACGACTTGGCGGTCTTGTTAGACCAACTGGGCGCATCGCCCGCCTTCATTGGCGGCACCTCCTCGGGCGCTCGCTTGTCCATGCTGTACAACCAACGACATCCGCAGAACGTCAAGGGCTTGTTGCTCATGCGTGTGACCGGTGGCGACTTTGCAGCGGGCCGTTTGCCAGACACCTACTACGGGCAATTCATCAAAGCAGCACAGCAAGGCGGCATGAAAGCGGTTTGCGAAACTGAGCAATACCA
The DNA here is from genome assembly GCA_947447245.1 of Comamonadaceae bacterium. GTDB lineage: Bacteria > Pseudomonadota > Gammaproteobacteria > Burkholderiales > Burkholderiaceae_C > Limnohabitans_A. The sequence goes on along the minus strand of CANFJC010000191.1, from coordinate 4,936 downwards.
AGAACGCATTCAAGCCAACCCCTCTAACTTGCCTCGCCTCATGGCCATGGATCCCAAGGAGTACATCCGCGTCATGGAACATTGGCTGTCTATTTTCTTGCGTGGCCCTCGCAAGCCTGTACTGGGCATGGAAGACGATGTGATGCGCGCCATCAAGGTGCCCACCATCGTCATTCCTGGCAATGACAAAACGCACGCTTCGGTCAATGGCATTGCAGCGGCATCGCTCATTCCAAACAGCATTTTGTTCCAGTTGCCCATTGAAGACCAAGACGTGGCCGTGTTGCCTTTCTCAGACTGGGAACCGCACGAGGCCACATTGGCCCATGTCTTGACGGAGTTCATGAACAAAGTCATGAGCAACACCTCGCACTGAGATTTTTTGATGTCATCTAACACCCATTTGTTTCAAAATTTCAAAATGCTTTGGGCAAGTCTTTGCTTGGGCACTTTTTTAATGTCGCCTGCTTTCGCGCAAAACTTTCCCAGTAAAACAGTTCGAATCATTGAACCGGCCGGACCCGGCAGCGCCGTCGATGTGTTTGCCAGAAAACTATCGCCCGGCCTGGCGCAACGCTGGGGGCAAAGCGTTGTGGTGGAAAACCGTCCTGGTGCCAACAGCGCCATTGGCGCACGTGAAGCCGCACGGTCCGCTGCCGATGGCCACACCCTGTTTCACGCCAACATCAACAACTCATTGAACGATTTGTTGACCAATGATCCTTGCTGCCGGCTCAATGAATCGCTCATTCCGATTACCAAATTAACCAGTACGCCTTTGGTCTTGGTGGTTCATCCTGGCCTAGGCGCCAAATCACTCAAAGAGTATTTGGCACTCGGCAAAAGCCAACCTCAAAGCCTGACCTTTGCCTCCGGGGGTTCTGGTTCCATCACCCAATTGGTGGGCACCAAGGTCAATCTGCTCACCGGCATTCAAGCGCGTGAAATTCCTTACAAAGCCATTGGCGCAGAACTGCCAGATTTGATCGCCGGCCATGTGGGCGCAGCCTACTTGGCGCCCGTGGTGGTGGCTCAGCACATTCGCTCAGGCAAACTCATTGCCCTGGGTGTGGCGGGTGCAAAGCGCATTCCTATATTGCCTGAGGTGCCTACTCTGGCTGAAGCTGGCTTGGCCAATGTGGAGGCATCAGGCTGGAATGGCTTGTTTGTGCCTGCTGGTACGCCTAAGGCCGTGATTCAACGCATTCAAAGTGATGTGGCAGCCATCATGAACTCCCCTGACTTTAGGGCAGATGCTCAAAATTTGGGTTATGAGCTTGGCGGCGAAGGCGCTGAAGAGTTTTCCGCCTACATCAAATCTGAGTTGCAACGTTGGGGCCAAGTGATCAAAGACGGCAACATCAAAGCAGAATAAATTCAGTCAATATTTGTAAAAAAAGGGAAATCGATGATTCGCAAATTACTCGCCCTCTGTGCAGCTTCGCTTCTAGCGGGCATGTCTGGACAAGCCTTGGCTCAAGCCTATCCCAACAAGCCTATCAGAATCATTGTGCCTGCAGGGCCCGGTGACAGCTGCGATATTTTGACGCGCCTCATTGCGCCCAAACTCACTGAGCGATTGGGACAACCCATTGTGGTGGACAACCGCGCCGGATCTGCTGGCCAGTTGGGTTTAACGCTTTTGAAACAAGCGGCTCCCGATGGCTACACCCTGGGCTGCGGCCAGGGCGGCAACATGGTCATCGTGCCCCTTGCTTACGCCAAAGTGTCCTACGATTCGCGCAAAGACTTCACGCCCATGGCCATGATGGCCTCCAACTTTGTGGCCTTGGTGGTCAGCCCCAAAACGCCCTTCAAAACCGTGAAGGAGTTGATCGATTACGGCAAGGCCAATCCAGGGAAGCTCACATTCGGCACCAATGGTGAAGGCGCATTCTTGCATTTCGCCACCGAACAATTGCGCATGATGGCGGGCTTTGATTACATGCATGTTCCCTACCGCGACATGAACGCTGTGTTCACCCAAATGTTGGGCGGTGACATTGATGCCTCGGTAGGCTCTTTCATTTCGGTTCAACCTTTGGCCGATTCGGGCAAGCTGCGTTTGTTGGGCATTGCACGTGCCACGCGTTCACCCGACTATCCCAATGTGCCCACCATTGCTGAAACAGTGCCTGGCTACACTTCGGGTGGCTGGTTTGGCATCATTGGCCCTGCGGGCGTGCCTAAAGAAATTGTTGCGCTGATCAACAAAGAAGTGAACTGGGCACTGCAGCAACCTGATATTCGCGATCGCATGAAAAAACTAGGTCTTGAGATTCACACAGAGCCACCTGAATTTTTCACCGAACTCATGCGCAAAGATTTTGAAAACTGGGGCAAGGTTGTCAAAGGCATGGGCTTCAAGCCTTTGTAATCCCTAGCGTGTCAAAACCTCATTCCAAAAAAGATTGCACCTGATTCAGCAACAATTCAGGTGCTTCTTCTGGAATGTAATGGCCACATGGCAAAGCATGTCCTTTGACATTCACAGCCAATTTTGACCACTCTTTCAAGGGTTCAAAACATTGGTTGACCACACCCTGCTCACCCCAAAGCACCAACAAGGCTTGCTGTACGAAATTCTTTTTGTCGATGTCCAATTGATCATGAACCAAATCAATGGTCGCTGAAGCTCGGTAGTCTTCGCAGAGCCCGTGCGCTGTGCCTGGCAATTCAAGACAACGCACATACTCAGCCAGCGCTCTAGGATCAAAGGGCGCCAAGCCTGCACTTCGCCTGCCTAGAACATCTCTGACATAAGCCGCTGGGTCTGCCTCAATCAACCGTTCAGGCAAAGGCGCTGGCTGAATGAGAAAAAACCAATGCCAGTAGGAACGTGCAAATTGGTTAGACGTTTTTTCATACATGGCCAAGGTGGGTGCAATGTCCAACAACACCAAACGCTTCACAGCCTTTGGATGGTCCAAGGCCAAGCGGTGGGCCACTCTGGCACCGCGATCGTGTGCCAGCACATCAAACTGCGCAAACCCAAAATGGCGCATGACCTCGATTTGATCCAAAGCCATGACGCGTTTTGAATAATTCAAATGATCGTGCGAGCCTTGCGGCTTCGACGAATCGCCATAACCTCGAAGGTCGGTCATGACCACGGTATGAGACTCGGCAAGTTGCTGTGCCACCCGATGCCAAATGGCGTGCGTTTGGGGGTGACCATGAAGCAAAAGCAAAGGCTGGCCAGAGCCACCTTTGCGCGCCATGATTTTCACACCATTGACTTCGATCAATTCAGATTTGAAGCCCGGAAAAAGTGGGTTCATTGGTAGTCAATTTTCAAAGAGAAACCGGCGTCTTTCATTGAATTGAGCAACTGCGTTTCTTGCGCAGCCGTCAATGAGACCAAGGGTGGCCGAACTATTTTCCAATCTTCTTTGCCCGTGGTGTGGGCCACAGCTGTTTTCATGGCCGGAATCATGGGCAATGCAGAAAACAAGGAACGCACCAAATCAAGGCGCTGCTGCTGGGCATCTGCGTCCGAATCGGTCCAATGCGCGCACAGCGAAGAAATGGCAGCAGGGTTGACGTTGGCCGTGGCGCTGATGCAACCTGCACCGCCCGCGCGCATGGTGCGCATCAAAAAGTTTTCACTGCCTGCAAACACGGAAAAACCTCTGGCCGAAAAGCGCTCAATCATGGAAGCCGTGTTGGACCACTGACCGCCACTGTCTTTGGAGCCGGCAATGACGGGGCCATATTTGTTGAGCAATTTCTCAATGAGTTCCATTGAAAAACCAATTTGTGAAACAGGGGGAATGTGGTACAGGTACACACGCAAACTGCTGTCGCCCACCCGCTCAATGAGCTCGCTGAAAAAGGCGTACAAACCGTCGTCGCTCACGCCCTTGTAATAAAAAGGGGGCAATACCAACACATCTTTCACGCCAGCCCTTAAGCAAGCTTGGGTCAGGCTGACCACATCGGGCAGTGCGCAGCCCCCTGTGCCAGGCATCATGCGGTGGGGGTCTATGCCTTGGGCCACCAAGTACTGAACCAAGTCGGCGCGCTCGCCCGAAGACAAAGAATTGCCTTCTGAGTTGGTGCCAAAAACAGCCAAACCCACGTTGGAATTCAACAGCCATTGGCACTGGGCGGTTAGGAGTTCTTTGTGAACCGATAAATCAGGCCGAAATGGCGTGAGAACTGGCGAAAGAACACCCTGCATCGCCAGGCTGGCTGAGGCCGTGCCGCTGGTTGGGGTTGTTGCTGCTGTCATGGTCAGAATCCTTCACGTTTTTTTGATGATTGAAGTCAGTTTGAAGAGGCTAACCCATCTTAAGTCAGCACAAATAAGGGCATACCCCTCTTGATAAGCTGGTGGCCAACTGCAATGCTAGAGGATGACATCCATTTTCAAGGGAAACACATGAAACTCCTCAACTTAATCTGTTCGTTCACATTGCTGGCCAGCTCCAGTTTAATGGCACAAAATATCTCGATTGCCACGGGCGGCACCGGCGGTGTGTACTACCCCATGGGCGGCGGCTTGGCCAATGTGCTGTCCAAGCACATTCCTGGCATGCAAGCCACTGCCGAAGTCACGGGCGGCTCTGTTGACAATTTAAACCTCATTGGCAGTGGCAAGCCTTATGTGGCTTTTTCCATGGTCGACGCAGCCTTAGATGCCGCCAAGGGCCAAGAGAAGTTCAAGGGCCGCAAAGTCGATGTGAAAACCTTGTTGGTGCTCTACCCCAACCGCATGCACGTGGTCACCACCGAATCGACTGGCATCAAAACCATGGCCGACTTGAAGGGCAAACGCATTTCTGCAGGCAGCGCCGGTAGCGCCACAGAGGTCATGGCTTTCCGCCTTTTGGAAGCCGCTGGCATTGATCCCATGAAAGACGTGAACCGCGAACGCTTGGGTGTCGCTGAATCGGCCAATGCCTTGAAGGACAAAAAAATTGACGCCTTCTTT
>CANFJC010000190.1 GCA_947447245.1 Comamonadaceae bacterium | reverse complement strand
CTTCAAGCCATGCTTGCATTTCAGGCACTCGGCGGGCAGCCAGTGCAAGTCGCCACCCTGCTTGGTGGTAACGAAGCGCCAGCGCTTGACCAATGCCGCTGGAAGCACCAGTGATGAAAACCAAGGGTTGCATAGATGTCTTTCAGAGTTTCTCGTCTTGAGAAAGCAGATGTGTTTGATTTATTTGGGGTGAACAGTTCCGCGAACTTTGCCGCTCAATTCATATTCACCCGTTTTGCTGTTCATCTGCATTTTTTCAGCCGTGAACAGATCTTGGCCGCGCCGAACTTCAACGGGCACTTCACTCACCAAGCGCTCTTCCTTGACGAAAGCTTTGATTTCTTGGCTGCGCATTTCTGTTGCAGCCCGAAGCCCATTGGCGCTTGTGCTTGCGGGTTGAGAAATGTGCACGTTGCCAACCAAGGTCACTTGCGTGCCGTCCCCTTTAGCCAGAGCCTGGTCTGCCACAGCATTGACATGCTGCCCCTCTTGGCTGTGTCCGCGCAGTTGCACTTTTTGAATGTCAAGCGTATCGGTGTCAGGGAAATGTTGAGCGTGCTCGCCACTTAACTCTCGCATCAGGCGGCCATGGTTGTCAAAGGATTTGACAGAAAAATTTTGCAAAAAATAATCAGGCTCATGGCGAACCGATGGGGCCACCGTTTCATTGAAGAAGCTTGGCAGGCTTCGGACAAGCCACCAACTGCCCAATGCAAAAACGGCCATGAGGATGGCTGGCAAGTAAAGTGCCAAACGATCTAGGACACGCCGAAATGCATTCATCATGCGGCCGATGAAGAGCCCACACGCGCCAGCAATGGGGCATAGTGCCCACTGGCAACGACCAGCAAATCACAAAACTCTCTGGCGGCGCCAAAGCCGCCTTGGCGCTTTGTGACGAAGTGTGCAAGGGCCAAAGCTTGTGCATGGGCATTGATGGGTGCACATGACATGGCGGCGCGTTGCATCATGGGCAAATCGGGCCAGTCATCGCCCATGGCGGCAGCTTGGTGCCATCCAAGCCCGAGGGTTTTTAAAAAGTCTTCGGCCGCAGGCAATTTGTCTTCCGTGCCAAATTTGGCGTGTTCAATGCCAAGCGCTTTGAGCCTGACTCTGAGGGGCACAGAGTCGCGGCCTGTGATGATCACGGGTGTGATGCCTGCTTGCTTTAAAAGCTTTAAGCCATGGCCATCTAGCGTGCTGAAACGTTTGAGTGTTTCACCCTGCTCAGAAAAGTACAAGCCGCCGTCCGTTAAAACACCATCCACATCAAAAAAGACCACCTTGATGCCTTGTGCTTGAAGCAGCAACTCAGGTGGAAAATTGAGCGCGGGTTGAATGATTTGCATGATGGAGGGGCGGCCAGTGAAAAGTGCTTAGATGACTTTGGCGCGCATCAAGTCATTGCTGTTGAGGGCGCCACACAAGGCGCCAGATTCATTCACCACCAAAACGCTGGTGATTTGGAATTGCTCCATGAGCTCGGCCGCTTCAACAGCCAAGGCATCGTGCAGAACAGTTCGCGGATTGACGTGCATCACCTCTTTGGCGTGCAGTGCTCGCAAGTCAACACCTTTCTCGATGAGGCGCCGTAAATCACCATCTGTGAAGACGCCCAAGATCTTGTGATGCTCGTCCACGATGGCCGATGCGCCCAAACCTTTTTGGCTCATTTCGCGCATGAGATCGGTAAAGCTTGCATCGGGCAAGACATAAGGTACCTGATCACCCTTGCGCATGACGTCTTCGACATGAGTGAGCAAGCGACGGCCCAATGAGCCACCGGGATGTGAGCGCGCAAAGTCTTCTGCTTTGAAACCGCGAGCGTCTAGCAACGCCACGGCCAAAGCATCACCTAGGGCCAATTGCGCCGTGGTGCTGGCCGTGGGTGCCAAATTCAGGGGGCAAGCTTCTTTGTCGACACTGCTGTCTAAAACCACATGGGCGTGTTTGGCCAGTGCCGAGTTCATGCCGCCGGTCATGGCAATCAAGGGCACGCCTTGTCGCTTCAAGACGGGCAGGATGGAAACAAGCTCATCGCTTTCGCCACTGTTGGAGATGGCAAGCACCACATCGACGGCTTTGATCATGCCCAGGTCGCCATGGCTGGCCTCGCCGGGGTGAACAAACATGGCAGGCGTGCCTGTAGAGGCCAAGGTTGCCGCAATCTTGGAGCCAATGTGCCCGCTCTTGCCCATGCCGGTGACCACCACGCGGCCTTTGACGTTGAGCATCATCTCAACAGCTTGTGAAAAGCGCGAGTCCAAACGGGATTTGAGTCCTATCAGGGCTTGTGCCTCAATGTCCAAAGTCTCGCGAGCGAGTTGGAGGGCTTGGTCTGGGTTGAATGACATGGGCTTATTTTAGCGAGTGATGGCCGAAAGCGTGTCTATGATGGCGGTTTCGACCGGTTGTCGTCGTGGAGTGCGTGAGATGAGTCAAAGATTGGGTTCAATGCAGGGTGAGCGGGCAAGTGGTGCCACCGATGAAATGGCTTTGTCGGTGAACGACTATTTACGAAACAACATCCGCACCGTGCCTGATTGGCCAGCAGCGGGCGTGCAGTTTCGAGACATCACGCCCTTGCTTCAAAACCCAAGGGTGTTTCGCGTCTTGATAGATGCCTTTGTCCATCGCTACATGTCATCTTCTATGCGGCCTGATGTGGTGGCGGGGCTTGATGCACGTGGCTTTATTTTGGGGGCCGTTGTGGCCTATGAATTGAACCTTGGCTTTGTACCCATTCGCAAAAAAGGCAAGCTGCCGTTCACCACTGTGGAAGAAACCTATGAATTGGAATACGGCACAGCCACCGTGGAGTTGCACACCGATGCGGTCAAGCCGGGCCAACGCGTCTTGTTGATCGATGATTTGATTGCCACGGGCGGCACCATGATGGCGGGCATGAAGCTCCTCGAGAAACTGGGAGCTAAAGTGATTGAAGGCGCAGCCATTGTGGATTTGCCTGAACTAGGTGGCTCAGAAAAACTCAGAGCCGCAGGATTGCCCTTGTTCACATTGGTGAACTTTGAGGGGCATTGATCAAGCGTTGAACTGGAGCGCTGCCAAGCCGGCATAGACGCCGCCCATTTCAACCAGCGCTGCGTGCTGGCCTTGCTCCACCAAGCGGCCGTGCTCTAAGACCAAAATGTTGTCAGCTTGTTGCACAGTGGCAAGTCGATGCGCAATGACCAAGGTGGTTCGACCGCGCATGGCCGACTCCAAAGCGGCTTGAACCATGCGCTCACTGTGTGCATCCAAGGCGCTGGTGGCTTCGTCTAGCAGCAAGAGCGGTGGATTTTTGAGCATGGCACGCGCAATGGCAATGCGTTGACGTTGGCCGCCTGATAAACGCACGCCGCGCTCACCCAGAAAGGTGTTGTAACCCTCTGGCAAGTCGACAATGAACTCGTCGGCAAAGGCCGCCACGGCCGCAGCTTGAACCTCTTCGTCGCTTGCGCCAGGTTTGCCATAACGAATGTTGTCCATGGCACTGCTTGAAAAAAGGACGGGCTCTTGCGGCACGATGCCAATCCGTTGTCGAAGGTCGTGCAAGCTGAGGTTTTGAATGGGCACACCATCCAACACAATTTGCCCTTGTTGCGGGTCGTAGTAGCGAAGTAATAAACCAAACAATGTGGTTTTGCCCGCACCACTGGGGCCGACCAGTGCCACAGTCTGGCCCGCTTGGATGTCGACCGAAAAGTTTTGCAGCGCCAACTGAGAAGGACGTGAGGGGTAATGAAACTGGATTGATTCAAACTTCAAAGTGCTGCCGGTTGAAGGCGGCGTTGAAGAGACAGGCTTGGCCGGTGATTGCACGGGTGATACGCTGCTGAGTAACTCCATGAGACGCTCTGTGGCACCTGCTGCACGCAGCAAATCACCATAGGTTTCACCCAGCACAGCCACAGCACCTGCAAAAATAATCACATACAAAACGGCTTGACCCAATTGGCCCGCTGAGAGCTCGCCTGCCAGAACCGCTTGCGTGCCCTGATACAAACCCCACAGCAAGAAAGCCGCATTGGCAATGATGATGAAGGCGACCAGCACCGAACGCGCGCGTGTGCGGCGAATGGCTGTTTGAAAGCCTTGTTCTGTGGCGCTTGCAAAACGCGCTGCTTCACGGTTCTCGGCGGTGTAGCTTTGCACCACAGGCATGGCATTGAGAATTTCGGTGGCAATGCTGCTGGCATCGGCCACACGGTCTTGGCTGGCGCGTGACAAACGGCGTACGCGGCGGCCATAGAGCGTGGCGGGCCAAACGACCAGCACCACGGTCACCACCAACTGCAGCATGACTGTGGGGTGCGCCCACACCAGCATGGCCAAAGCACCCACGCCCATGACGGCGTTGCGCAAGCCCATGGACAAAGAACTGCCCACCACGGTTTGAACCAAGGTGGTGTCGGCCACCAGCCTGCTGATGACTTCGCCAGTGGGTGTGGTTTCAAAAAACGCGGGGCTTTGTTGGAGAACGTGGCTGTAAACCGCATTGCGCAGATCGGTGGTGACGCGTTCACCCAACCAGCTGACTGTGAAAAAGCGCGCCGCAGAAAATAAACCCAGTGCAACGGCAACACCAAACAGCATCAAGAAATTGCCGCGCAATGCCATGGCCTGAGCGCCGGGGTCGGGGTGCTGCAAACCGTTGTCAATCAATTGGCGCAAAGCAACTGGAAAGATCAGGGTTGACGCGGCAGCAAAGACCAAGAAGACCACAGCCAAACCAATTTGCAATCGGTAGGGTTTTAAAAATGGCAGCAAGCCACTCAATGACTTGGGATTTTGTGGCGCAGGTCGATCGATGACGGAGGTCTTGGCCATGTGTTATTTACCAATGCAAAAGCTGGAGAAAATAACGCCCAGCAAATCGTCGGCGCTGAACTCGCCTGTAATTTCATTCAAAGCTGTTTGCGACAAGCGCAACTCTTCGGCCAACAGGTCAAGTGATTGGGCTTGTGCGCGCAAATGCGCATCGGCCATTTCAATGTGCGATTGAACGCGCTTAAGTGCTTGGACATGACGCTCCCGCGCCAAGTACAAGCCTTCATTGGCGGGTAGCCAACCAGCAGTCTGGAGCAACTTGGATCGAAGTTGATCAATGCCTAAGCCTGTATTAGCTGACAGAAAAATACCATGGGACGTGTGGTCATTGCCAGAAGGTTTTTGGGCTGAAGGTGCAAGGTCGAACTTGTTCCAGATGTTCAGCAAAGCCACGCTAGCCGGAAGCTGCGCCGTCAGGTTTTCTTGGATTTGCAAATCGTCTTGCAAGTACGCAGCATCATGACTGCGCGTCAGGTCGTGCAAAAACAAGACGGCATCTGCACCAGCAATTTGCGCCCACGCACGTTGAATGCCAATTTGTTCCACCTCATCAATGCCCTCGCCTTCGCGCAGGCCTGCCGTGTCAATGATGTGAATCGGAACACCCTCAATCTGAATGGTTTGCTGAACCACATCGCGCGTGGTGCCGGCGATGGGTGTGACGATGGCCAACTCAGCGCCCGCCAATGCATTAAGCAGT
>CANFJC010000189.1 GCA_947447245.1 Comamonadaceae bacterium | reverse complement strand
TTTCCAGGGCTGACAAATGACCCATCAATTGAAAGTTTTGAAAAACAAAGCCCAACTTTTGGCCGCGCCATGCGGCTCGTTGGTCTTCTGTCATGTCAAAAATGGGCTGGCCCGCCAAAGACACCTTGCCTTCTGTTGGTGTGTCTAAACCTGCCATGATGGACAACAAAGTGCTTTTGCCTGATCCAGAGGCTCCCAAAATAGCAACAGATTCCCCAGCCTTCACGGAGAAATCAATATCACGCAAAATAGCCAAAGGGCCACCGACATCGCTGACCACTTTACTCACATGACTGACTGAGATCATTGCTTCTGACATGTACCAAATTTCCTTATTACGACCCTACTTTAACTGTCTTGTGGTGAGCTTGTTCTGCGCGGGCTTTTGCTTGCCTGTTTGGGCCAATGACAACTCACAAAATGCCAATCACAAGACAAGGTCGAGTGCTGAAAAAATCGTGTTGATTGTGGGTGACTCCTTGAGTGCAGAGTATGGCCTGACACGCGGCACGGGCTGGGTTCAACGGATGAGCGATCAGGCCGCCAAAGAAGCCATCAAAGTGAAAATTGTGAATGCCAGCATCAGCGGTGACACAACTTCAGGCGGGCTGAGCAGGTTGCCACAATTGCTCAAAACACACCAACCTCATGTTCTCATTGTGGAGCTAGGGGGCAACGATGCCCTTCGAGGACTGAGCATGAAAATGACACAACAGAATTTGAGCGCCATGGCCAATGAAGGCAAAAAATCAGGCGCCAAAGTCATGGTCATTGCCATGCAAATACCGCCCAACTATGGCGCAAACTATGCCCAACAAATGGCACAAGCTTATCAAAGGGTGTCTCAAGAAACAGGTGCTGAACTCAACAACCAGTTCTTAAAAGGCATTGCAGACGAGGCTGATTCTTTGAAGTGGTTTCAACCTGACCGCATTCACCCCAATGAAGGGGCGCAAAGCACCATGATGAAAAACACATGGCCTGTGCTTAAAAAAATGTTGGCCGAACTCAAATAGCTGCCAAGATGAATGCGTTTTAAAATTTAGGGATGTGGCGGCTCATCGGAAACAGGCAAGGGCTCAATGCCGTCTTCAGGCAAATCTTCTGAGGGTGAATCAGGCGAGTCTGTTCTTTTCTCAGACTTGGCTTTCAGTTTGTCTTCTTTTTTTCGCTTCTTCGCCAATTCTTTTTGACGTTTTTCGTAGCCGTAATTGGGAGTTGCCAAGGTATTTCTTTCTATTCAATGGCCCCACTGTATCAGCTTGCCATTGAATCCTTCAAGCCGCTTGAAAATTCAAGCATTGATTCACGGCTTTGCCCAAGTCATGGATCAAATCTTGAGGGTCTTCAAACCCCGTTGAAAAGCGCACCAAATGACCTTTTGGCAAGTGTGAAGGCCATTGAGAACGCAAGCTGGCAATGTTGTAAGGCACTACCAAACTGACAGGGCCGCCCCAGCTGTAGCCTAACTTGAAGAGACTCAAACTGTCGCAAAACGCATCGACTTGGGTTTGCGTCAAGGAGGGATGCAACATGACGCTGAACAAGCCTGCTGCATGTCCAAAGGCGCCCTGAGGCGCGCACAAGGCTTGCCAATGCACGTGACCAGGAGATCCTTCTACAGCCGGATGCATCACCTGCACACAGGCTTTTTGGCCTTTCCACCATTGGGCCAACTGACGGGCCGAATGGTCTTGCGCCGCATAGCGCAAAGAAATGGTGGGGAGCGAGCGAAGAATGCTTTCAATGTCATTAGGACCCACACAAATTCCCAGACGACTCATGGTCATTTTGAGTTTCAAGGCCAATGCATCCTTGCAGGTCATGACGCTGCCCATGAGCACATCGCCGCCCCCACTGGGATATTTGGTCAGGGCATGCGCAGTGAAATCAACGGACAAACTGCCATCGCCCAACAAGTCAAAGGGCTTGAAGGCAATGCCCGCGCCCCATGTGTTGTCTAAGCCGGTCAAAACCTGGTGAGATTGACATACCTTGATCAAGCCGATCAGGTCTGGAAACTCCATGCTGACAGAGCCTGGGGCTTCCAACCAAACAAGTCGGGTGTTGGGTTGGATTTTGGACGCCAGATCTTGAGGGTTCATGGCATCGTAGTAAGCATGCGAAATGCCAAACGAAGCCAGCTCACCTTCAGCCAACACTTTGTTGGGGCCGTAAGAATTGTCGGGCAACAAAATATGATCGCCCGTTTTCAAAAAAGCAAAAGAGGCAACAGCCAGAGCCGCCAAGCCACTGGGCGTTAAGACGCAATGTTTGCCGCCTTCTAGCGTGCAAAGCCGTTCTTCAAGCGTGAAGCTGGAAGGCGTGCCGTGCGTTCCGTAGGTGTAAGACGACTTGTCTTTCCAATCGCGTTGGCGCATGGCCGCCACGTTGGGGAAGAAAACCGTAGAGGCTTTGAAGATACCCGGCTGAGGCGCCTGAAAATCAGGCGGTGGTGTGTAGCCGTGGTGAATCAGTTCGGTCGAAATGTGGGAAGTGTTCTTTAAAGTCATCCCAACATATTACCTTTAGACTTTCCACTTTTCCATTAATTTTTCGGGATTCATGCTGTCGTAGCCTTCAAAAGGCTGATGAATCCAAGGATTGGTGGGCAAAAATTCAACCGAATAGTCAGGCTTAAAACCTGAAAGTCCTTTGGTCCAAATGACAGCGCTGCGCAGCTCGGTGATGGGCGTGTAATTGGTTTTCAGCATGTCGACCACCGCATGCAGGGTGTGACCTGAATCGGCCAGATCGTCGACCAACAAAACCCTGCCAGCGATTTCACCTTTAGGGGTGGTAATGAATCGGGCGATGTCCAAATGACCTTGGATGGTGCCTGCATCAGCACGGTAAGAACTGGTGGACATGATGGCCAAGGGCTTGTCGAAAATGCGAGACAAAATGTCTCCAGGACGCATGCCGCCCCTTGCCAAACACAAAATGGTATCGAACTCCCATCCTGATTGATGGACCTTGATGGCCAATTTTTCAATCAGATTGTGGTACTCGTCGTAGCTTACGTACAGGTGTTTGCCGTCTTCAGTCAGCATGCAGGTTCTCCAGAGGTTAATTCAGTTCACTTCAAGGTGAAGCGAGGTGTGGGTAGCCATTAAAGGGGCGTCAAAAAAGGATGGTGCATCAGAATGGTGTGATCGCGGTCAGGGCTGGTCGATACCAAATGAATCGGAACCCCCGTGATGTGTTCAATGCGCTGCAAATACAAGCGTGCATTGACAGGCAGCTTGTCAAATTGCGTGACACCCACCGTGCTGTCTGTCCAGCCTTCAATGGATTCATAGATGGGCTTGCAGCGTGCAATGTCGTCGGCACCCATGGGCAGAATATCCACAATGTCACCATCCAATTCATAACCCGTGCAAAGCTTTAACTCTTTCAAGCCGTCTAGGACATCGAGTTTGGTAATGCAAAGGCCAGACAAGCCATTGACCTGGGCACTGCGCTTGAGCAAAGCTGCGTCGAACCAACCACAGCGTCGGCTGCGGCCCGTTGTGACGCCCTTTTCAGCGCCTACGGTACTCATGTGCCAACCAGGCGTGCCTTCTTTTTCCCACTCCAACTCGGTTGGAAATGGGCCACCACCAACGCGTGTGCAATAGGCCTTGGTAATGCCCAAAACATAATGCAGCAAACCGGGGCCTACACCTGAACCTGCCGCGGCATTACCAGCCACGCAGTTGCTGGAGGTGACGTAGGGGTAGGTGCCGTGATCGACATCAAGCAGCGTACCTTGCGCGCCTTCGAACAACAAGTTGGCGCCTAAGCGGTGTGCATCGTTGAGTTCACGCGACACATCGGCCATCATGGGCTTCAAGAGTTCTGCATGTTCCATGGCTTCTTTGAAAACCACGTCAAACTGGACTTCACCATTTTTGACATAGGGCTTGAGAGCATCACCAAAGATGAACTTCTCTGAGCCCAAATAAGTTTTCAAAACATGGTTGTGCAAATCCAAGAGTTCTTTGAGTTTGAGGGCAAAACGCTCTGGGTATTTCAAGTCTTGCACGCGCAAAGCACGGCGTGCAATTTTGTCTTCGTAGGCAGGGCCAATGCCGCGGCCTGTGGTGCCAATTTTTTCGGTGCCACCTTGCTCACGCGCAGCCTCTCGTGCAACGTCTAAGGCGGCATGAAATGGCAAGATCAAAGGACAAGCTTCACTGATACGCAAGCGGGAACGAACCTCAACACCCGCCTTTTCCAGGCCGGCAATTTCTTCAAACAGCTTGCCCGCGGACAAGACCACACCATTGCCGATGTAGCACTTCACGCCAGCGCGCATGATGCCGCTGGGAATGAGGTGCAGTGCCGTTTTGACGCCATTGATGACCAGGGTATGGCCCGCATTGTGTCCACCTTGAAAGCGCACCACACCTTGGGCACTTTCAGTCAGCCAGTCGACTAATTTACCTTTGCCCTCGTCACCCCACTGGGTACCCACAACGACAACGTTACGTCCTTTGATCATGTTCATTTTGTTTTGTTTTCAATGGCTTTACCATCCACTGCCCCGCCAGCTCTAAGAGTTCGCGATCACATTGGAATTCATCTATTTCACTTTCGTGCCCCGGCAGGTTGCACACCACAGTTTCACCGTGCATGCGCAACTGGGCAATGGCCGAACGCAGATCAGGCCGTGTGCCCCAAGGTGCTCGAATGGCTGCCTTCAGATTGAGTTGAGGAACGACCCCTACCCATTGCTTCAGATCTAAACTGAAACCAACAGCAGGACGATCACGGCCCGTTTCATGGCCAAAAGCAGCACCAACACCGTCATAGCGCCCGCCGCGCACCACCGCATCGCTGGCGCCTTGGGCGTAAATGGCAAAGCGCAAGCCGCTGTAGTAAGCGTAGCCGCGTGCATCGGCCAAATCAAATTTAAAGCCCACATCAGGCAGCTGCTCGCTTAACCATTTCAGCTGCTCGATGGCCAATTTGATTTGAGGTTTGGGCGGTAATTTTTTCAGCGCTTGTGCCAGGACGGAAACATCACCATACAAGTCAATGAGATGCATCAGTCCAGCTTGAATGTCTTTGGGAAAGTTTTGGGTTAAATCACCCAAAGCAGAGGCATTTTTACTGGCCAGTGCCGCAAAAACTTCGCCGCGCTTGGCTTCTGTCAGGGCAATGTCTTCCAGCAAACTGCTGACAATTCTGGCGTCCGCCAAGTCAACCAAGACTTCACCCATTTGCGAAGCTCTCAAACAATCCAAAGCCAACTGCAAGACCTCAAGGTCAGCTTCTAAACCAGCATGGCCAAAAATTTCGGCGCCCAATTGCAAGGGTTCGCGGGTGGCGTGAGGTCGATCGGGTTGGGTATGGAGGACAGGGCCGCAGTAGCAAAGCCGAGTGACACCGGTGCGGTTCAATAAATGGGCATCAATGCGGGCAACTTGAGGCGTTGTGTCAGCCCTTAATCCCATCATTCGACCCGAAATTTGATCGACCAACTTGAAAGTCTGAAGGTCTAGCGCCTTGCCTGTGCCCGTTAACAAGGACTCAATGTGCTCAAGCAAAGGGGGCGACACCAA
>CANFJC010000188.1 GCA_947447245.1 Comamonadaceae bacterium | reverse complement strand
GGCTGTGCCCCGCTGCAATTGAAAACGATCAATCGCGGCCACCAGCTCGTCTTTGTCTTGCGACACATGCTGCACGACCTGTGCATTGCCAGCAAATGAAACAATGCCCACACGAACGTTTTTGGGCAAGTCTTGTAAAAAATCTTTGGCGGCCTTTTGAGCCGCCTTAATTCTGCTGGGTTCTACGTCTTCAGCCAACATGCTGCGAGAGACATCCATGGCCATGATGAGCGTCATGTAATCGGCTGGCAAAGTCACCCTGGCCATGGGTCTGGCGCTGGCAAATAGCAAAAGTGCCATGGCCACACCAATCAAGGCTGGCGGGACATGCCGCCGCCATGGGGATGGAAGTTCCATGTTTTGCAAGATCCAAGAGACCGCAGAAAAAGTCACGACTTGCTGCCGTTTGCGCCTCAAAAGCCACACATAGCCTGCCAGCATGAGCGGCAAGAGCAAAAGCGACCAGAGCATAAAAGGATTTAAAAATTGCATAGCCAATAGGGTTTTCGCAAGTGCCGCCAATTTACCATTGAAGCTTATGTTATGGTTATTTGATGAAACGTGAGGCTGTTTTTAGCAAAAGCACGCGAACTGTGGCTTCGACCTCGCAGACGGCCGCGGATGCAAGCGCGACCTCCTCTGACCTCGGCACTTCAGCCAAGTCTGCAGATCCCTCTTCGAGCAAACCTCACCGTTGGAAATCGGTCCTTCGCTGGGATTTTGCCGCCGTCTTCTTGCTGGGTCTCGTCTTAAGCATGTTGGCCATGGGCGTTTTCCTCAAGCTCAACCCATTGCCCAAAAGCCTGACCCAGAGCGATATTGATGGCGCTGTGATGCATACCTTGCTAAACAAAGAGCTGCCATCTCAAAGCGCAAAAGCTGCCGCATCGGTTCAGGGTGCAGTCGTCCATGTCCAGTCCTACGTCACCGATCCCAAAAACAAAGACGTCGACAAAGAAAGTGGCGTTGGCACGGGTGTTGTCATCAAAGACGATGGCACGATTTTGACCAATTTTCATGTCATTGCTGGTGCCAAGAAATTGAAAGTCACTTTTTTTGATGGCTCTGAAGCAGAAGCCATCGTGATCGGTGTGCAACCCGAAAAAGACTTGGCAGTCATAAAACCGCAAAAAATACCTGACGATCTTGAGCCCGCAGTTTTAGGATCAAGTCAGCAACTCTTGCCAGGAGACCAAGTGGTGGTCGTTGGCTTTCCTTTTGGCATTGGACCTTCCGTTTCGGCAGGCGTTGTCTCTGGTTTGAATCGACAGTTCAAATCACCTGATGGCAATCAATCCCTTAGCGGTCTGATTCAATTCGATGCGGCAGCCAACCCCGGCAACTCCGGCGGCCCCTTGGTCAACATGTCAGGCGAGGTCATTGGCATCGTGACAGCCATCCTCAACCCCACATCGGCCAGAACATTCATTGGCATTGGCTTTGCCACCACCATCGAGAGCGCGGGCAGTGCCGTTGGCTTACCACCTTTTTAAATTTTCGGAGGGAAACACATGACTCAATCAAACGAAGCTTGGCGCGGTCAGAACACAGCACCCCAGCTGCATAACCCCGCAGAGGCCGCTGCCTTGATGCAAAGGGTCATGTACGAAGTCAAGCGTGTTGTTGTGGGGCAAGATGTTTTTTTAGAACGTGTGCTGATTGGCTTGCTAGCCCAAGGGCACCTTCTGATTGAGGGTGTACCTGGCTTGGCCAAAACTTTGACGGTGAACACACTGGCCAAAACCTTGAACGGCCAATTCAGTCGCATTCAATTCACACCAGATTTGCTGCCAGCCGACTTGGTTGGTACCAGAATTTTCAATCAGCAAACGAGTGAGTTCAGCACCGTTTTAGGTCCCGTTTTCACCAATCTGTTGTTGGCTGACGAAATTAACCGCGCGCCAGCCAAAGTTCAAAGTGCCTTGCTTGAAGTGATGCAAGAAAGACAAGTCACCATTGCAGGCAAGTCACATCGGGTCCCTTCGCCCTTCTTGGTGATGGCCACCCAGAATCCGATTGAAACCGAAGGCACCTACCCGCTTCCCGAGGCACAAGTCGATCGCTTCATGATGAAGGTCTTGATTGACTACCCCACAGAAGATGATGAGTTTGTGATTGTTCAACGCGTCATCTCTGGCGGGGCACAAGTCACGGGCGTTGTCACACCGGAAGAGCTGCAAAAGCTTCAAGCGCAATGCCGGCATTGCTATGTCGACCCCAGCCTCATTCACTACGCCGTCAAACTGATATCGGCCACCCGTTTTCCTGAACGCTATGGACTGGAGAGCCTGAAAGGACTTCTGAGTTTTGGCGCCAGTCCGCGTGCCAGCATTGGCCTGATTGAAGGGGCACGCGCGCTGGCACTGATGCGCGGCCGTGATTACGCCCTGCCAGAAGATGTGGCTGATTTGGTGCCCGATGTGTTAAGGCACCGTTTGGTCCTTTCGTACACGGCATTGGCTGAAGGCAAAACACCTGATGCCATCATTCAAGAAGTCATGAAGGCCATTCCAATGCCCGCCCAACCCATGGCGTCGAATGTCAGCTGAAGCCCTTTTGCAACAGTTAGAGTGGACGGTCCTGCGGCGGCTAGATGGCTTGCTGCAGGGAGACCACCAAACCTTGTTCAGAGGGGCAGGGTTAGAGCTGGCCGACTTGCGTGAATACCAAACACATGATGATGTACGGCACATCGATTGGAATGTCACGGCCCGCATGCAGACGCCTTATGTCAGAGAGCATCAAGAAGATCGAGAAATCAGTGCTTGGTTTTTATTGGACCTGTCGGGCTCCATGGATTTTGCAAGTGCAGGCCAAAGTAAACGCGAGCTCATGTTGGCTTTTGTGGCCATCATGGCCAAGTTGCTGATGCAACGTGGCAATCGAATTGGGGCGCTGATCTTAAGCCCCACCGAAGCAACCGGATTCAAATACATCCCTGCCCGAATGGGGCGTCGTCACCTCCTGCATGTTTTACACACAGCCCAAACCACAGAGGTCTCCAAGGCGCCGCATCAGACAGATTTGAATCAATGGCTAGCCAGGGCCAATGGCTTGCTCAAACGCCGTTCTTGTGTCTTTGTGGTTTCAGACTTCATGGGTCATTTTGATTGGGCCAAAGAATTGGCCCATCTAGGCCGGCGACATGACACTGTGGCGGCAAGACTTTACGACCCCGTCGAGATGCAATTGCCCAATGCGGGCCTTATGACACTGCAAGATTCTGAATCTTCAGAACAATTGTTGATTGACACAGCCAATCCCAAATTCAGAATGCGCTACGCCAAATTGGTGGAAAAAAGAGAAATGCAACTGCAAACCACTTTTGCTCAGGCGGGTGTTGATGCTCTGGAACTTTCAACCACCGAAGACATTGCTGCAGCGCTACTGAGATTTTCTGAATTGCGCAAAAGGAGACTTTGGCGTGCCTGACCTCAGTTCCGTCAGTTTTTTGTGGCCATTGGTTTTGTACAGCGCACTTCTGGTGCCTGCTCTAGGTCTTGCATATGCCTATGTCACCAAGCGTTTCCCGCCCATCATTTTGAGCCTTGGTCTGTGCCTGCTCTGCATCGCAATGGCTAGGCCACAAGCTGTGTTAATGACGCCACTTCGTGAAGCGACTGTCATGCTGGCTTTGGACACTTCTGGCAGCATGCGCGCCAAGGATTTAAAACCTTCACGCATAGAAGCTGCACAAGAAGTGGCGCTCAAGTTCATTGAAAGCACACCTGCTCGTTTGCGGGTTGGTTTGGTCACAGTGGCAGGGACGGCCGCATTGGCTCAGGCCCCTACTGAAGACAAAGAAGCACTGAGACGTGCGCTAGAACATTTACCCTTGCAGTATGGGTCTGCGCTGGGTTCTGGCGTGCTGATTTCATTAGAAGCCTTGCTGCCGGGTTCTGGCATTGACGCCCAAAAAATCATCAATGAAGCTTCAGACAATGGCGGCCCTAGAAAGCCCGCAGATTCAGGGAAATCCTTGGATGCGCCCAAGACCCAAGAAACTGAAGCGTCAGCCAGTCGAGGGCGCAACACGGCCATTGTGCTGATCAGCGATGGGCAAAGCAACATGGGGCCCGAGTTGCTCAAAATGGCCGAGTTGGCCGCGTCACATGAGGTCAAGGTTTATACCGTCGGCATCGGGACAGCCGAGGGCGATGTGGTTCACATCCAAGGCCGCAGCATGCGCGTTAAGCTAGAAGATGAAGCTTTGAAAAAAGTGGCTTCCATCACACAAGCGGAGTATTTCAGAGCGGAGAGTACCGAGGGGTTGGCCAAAATTTACGACCAACTGGGTTATCGCCTGCGCTTTGAGAAAAGAGCGCTGAGTGAAATCACCTCTTATGTGGCCTTGCTCGGCATGGTCCTCATTCTGTTGGCCTGTCTTCGCAATTTTTCTAGGTTCGGTCGAATCATTTAAAGACTCAGCCCCATCACTGGGCTCATTGTCTGAATGCCGAGAGCATTCATTTTTGCGCCAACTTGGCATGCAGTGTGCATAGACCTCTGTGCATCAGCACTGCAAAGGCAGAATTTGAAATGACCAGCTACTTACCAGAATCACCACTCACAAACCAAGACGCCATGTACTTGAGAGATGCCATTCGCATGTCACAAGTGGCCAAACAAAGAGGCAACCGTCCATTCGGCGCCGTGGTCATTGCCAAGCAAGGGACCGTCTTGGCCGAGGCCTACTGCAACACCACCGAAACGGGCGACTGTACCGGTCATGCTGAAACATCTGCAGTTCGAATGCTGAGTCCCAAAATTAGCAGAGAGGAATTGGCCGACGCTACGCTTTACTCATCCGCAGAGCCTTGTGTGATGTGTGCAGGCGCCATATTTTGGTCAGGGATTCAAAGGGTTGTGTTTGGGATCGACGCAGAGCGCTTAAGGATTTTCAGAGGTGAACGCCTTGATCAAAAGGACGCGCAGTTGTCTTGCCGCGATGTCTTTAAGGCCTCCTCACACCCCATTGAATGCATTGGTCCTGCTTTGATTGACGAGGCCAGCCAAATTCACCAAGGTTTTTGGAAACCCTGAACCTGTTTGAGTGCGTTGATGCACCAATTTGGTTAATGCCCAGAAAGTTTGCACGCCAAATGTGTGCGAAGTAGTTTGAGCAGCCTCAGGACCAAGTCTTCAACGATCAACTGGGTGCTCAGTTTTCATGGCACGCGGCTTGCAAACGATGTCATAGAAACGCAAGTCAAGCGTAGTTGACATCACCCTTCATTCTCAAGCCTTAGGTTCATTCATGCGTGTCTTGGTCATTTATTGCCATCCAGTTGAGACAAGTTACAACGCCGCCCTTCATGCTGAAGTGGTGGCGCAGCTTAAAAAAGCTGGGCATGAAGTCGACGATTGTGATTTGTATGCCGAGGGATTCAACCCTGTGATGAGTCGCGAAGAGCGTCTTGGGTACCACGAAGTTCCAGCCAATGAAATACCCGTTCAGTCTTATGTCGATCGCCTGCGGTGGGCTGAAGCTTTGGTTTTCTGCTTCCCAACTTGGTGCTTTGGATTGCCTGCCATGTTGAAAGGTTACTTTGACAGAGTTCTCATGCCT
>CANFJC010000187.1 GCA_947447245.1 Comamonadaceae bacterium | reverse complement strand
TGATACAGCGCTGCGATGTCAACTTTGGAGCCACGCGACTCACCTGGATAAGGCGGAAAGAGTTTCCAAAGATCCTCCGTGTTCAATGCTTGCGCAGACATCAAGCGCGCAAATTCATTGCCCCAGTTGCCACCCAAATCCAGTGCCATCATCAAGGCCCAGCCCACGCTGTCGACTGCGGTCCAAGGCTTCATGGTTTGAGAAGGATTGATCCCCAAAATGACAAACTCAGGCGCACGCCATTGCGCACTGGCGTAACCTGCTCGAACACCTTCAGCATAAGCTTCAAGGGCCTTTTGTGTGTTGGATGGTAATTTATCAAACTGCGCTTGCGCAGACTTCATGATGCCCAATGTGCGCATCAATTTGTCTGTTTCTAAAGTGGTGGGGCCCAACCACTCAGACAATTCACCGTGCATCACTTGGCGATTGAAAGCCAATTGCCAACCTCGCTCTTGCGCATGCACATAGCCAATGGCTCGCCATGCATCCATCGGTGTCTTGGCATGGATGTGCGTGACATCTGACGCGTCGCGTTTAATCTCAACGCCAGATGACAACCCAGCCAATTGCGCCTCACCAGACAGGGGTGCTATGGATTTCAACACATAAACTTGGAAAGCAGCAAAGGCTGTGAGGGTTAGCAGCACAATGGCCAAAACGGCACGCAAGAACCACAAGCTCCATCGGATTTTTTTCTGTGGCATTAGATGTGTCCCCAAACGATGAATGCGTCGCGACCTTCAGTGGCTAAATCGACTTTGGCGCCGATGGGCAAAAGTACTTTGGTGGGTACATGGCCAAAAGGCATCCCAGTTAAAACGGGAATTTTGAGCTGACTTCGCAAGCGGTCAATGACCGTCTTGAGTTTGAAACCCTTGTCGTGCGAAATCAACTTATAAGATGTGAACTGTCCAAACACAATGGCCTTTTGATTTTGCAACACACCTGCATTGAACAATTGCGTCAGCATGCGTTCAATCTTGTAGGGATGCTCTCCAACATCCTCTAAGAATAGAACGCCCTTTTTAAGCAATGGAAAATAAGGTGTGCCCAGCAAAGAAGTGAGCACCGCTAAATTGCCTCCCCACAAAACTGCGTTGTTCACATTCACAGTTTTTTGAATGGCATCAACAGGCATGCGCCACCCAGTGCCCTCCCCTTGCTCTAAACACAAATCATCAAAACAGGCTTGCATGATGTCATCGGGTTCATGCTCAGGTCCAAAATCTTTGCCAAGCTCTGGCCCTTGCCATGTGATGCGCTGGGTTTTGGCATAGACCGCCAATTGAAAAGCGGTGAAGTCGCTCAAGCCCACGTATTGAGTTCCATTGTCAATCGATTTGGCAATGGCTTTGTACGGCAACTGTGTCAACAGACGAGTAAGCCCATAACCGCCCCTGGAAATCATGGCAATGTTGGCGCCACTGGCAGCGGCACGGCCGATGGCGTTCAATCGGATTTCATCATCCCCTGCAAACCGCATGTGACTGCTCAGTGCATCAGGATCAACTTCGACTTGATGACCTTGCGCTTGAAGGCGTTTGATACCACGTTTGAATGAAGCCTTGTCGCGAACTGCACTGGAGGGAGAGTAGATGTAGATGTGGCTCATGGCGTGCTAACTTTGAAATACTGTTCGGCTGATTCAGCAATCGATTGGCCGTGCTCTTGCACAAAATGCCCAGCCTGTTGCAATAGGATGGGTGGTGGGCAGCCTTTGATGTTTTGCTGCAGTTCACGCATCACGGGTTCACCCAGCACGGGGTCTTGAACACCAATGAACATCATGGTTTGGCCTTGCCACTGATTGCGCCAAAATTGAAGGGCTTGTCTTGAAACTTCAGCGCCTGGGCTGTTTTCAAACTCAGGCACCATGGGCGGAAATGCATGAAGCGCTGCGCGATGGCCACGGTCTTTGAAGGGGCTGTTGTAAGCTTGCGTTTCTGCATTTGACATGTGTTTGTTGCCGCGCGCAAAGAGCTTGGCCACATCAAAGTCGGGATTGGTTTGGCACCATTCACGCCAACTTAAAAAACCTTTTGACAAGGGCTGGGTGCCTGTTGCCAATGCCGTGTTCATCACCAGCAAACCCGCAAAGCGTTGAGGCATGTCCATGGGCAAGGTCAGTCCCAATATGCCGCCCCAATCTTGAACAACCAAAACGATGCGTTGCAAATCCAAACGCTCAATGAAATCAAGCAAAACTTGGCGGTGAAATTCAAAGCTGTGTTGATTGGCTTTTTTAAGCTTATCGCTTTTCCCAAAACCAATCAGGTCTGGCGCCACAACGCGGTGGCCATGGGCCGCAAAAGTAGGCACCATCTTTCGGAACAAATAACTCCATGCAGGATTGCCATGCAAACACAAATAGGTGATCTGTTGGTGATTCGATGCGTCTTGAACTTCGCCGAGACTTTCAGTTTGACCTTCATCCAAATAGTGCAATCGCAGACCATTGAGCGATGGCAAATCTGACACATAGTGGGCTTGCCAAGGATAATCAGGAAGGTCCTCAAACCATTCGTCGAGTGGCCTTAAAGCATCTTCACGCAAGGGGTTCATGTTGACTCTTTTTGGTTTGAAAAATTGCTGCAAAAGTTGTCTGCATTCATCGGCTAAAACGCCGCCAGTTACTTCTGTGTGGTGATTGATGCCTTGGTTGGCAAACACATCCAGCACCGAGCCTGCTGCACCCGTTCTGGGCTCTGCTGCACCAAAAACAACTCTCGAAATGCGTGAATTGAGAATAGCGCCGGAGCACATCGTGCAGGGCTCTAAAGTGACATAGAGGGTGCAGTTTTCAAGGCGGTAATTGCCAATCGTTTTTGCCGCATCACGCAAAGCCATGATTTCTGCATGCGCAGTTGGATCTGTGTGGCCTACAGGGCCATTGCGACCTCTGCCAACAATCATGCCATCTCGAACAAGCACAGCACCCACGGGAACTTCACCGGCCTGCCCGGCTTCTTTGGCTAGTTCAATGGCTTCTTGCATCCACTGTGAATCAGGGATCATGAAACCAATCCGAGCCGCCGCATCCAAAGGGCCAAAGCTTTTTCAGACTCACCGCCGGCATCATAAGCAGCATGCATGGCAAGGTGAGACTCAGGGCGATGCTGGTTGAGCTTGACCTTGGTCTGCACTTTCAACAACTTCATTTCAAAGGCCACGATGGCGTTCATCATGGGGTGCGTGTAGGTTTCTGGAAGGCCTCGCCATTGCTGCGCATAGGCTGGTTCATGGTCGGCAATCAATTGTTTCAAGAGGGCATCTTTGGCTTCTTCGCCTTCCAAAATGCGCACTTCGGCTTTGACATGCACGGCGACATAACTCCATGTGGGCACCCTGATCAAATCGGGATAAACAGCAGGCGACATGTAGGCCTGAGGTCCCATGAATGTCAAAAGAACTTGAGGGCGCTTGGACAAAAAACCAGCATGCGGATTGCCTTTGGCAACATGGCCCAGCAGCATGTCTTGCTGCGCATCTGTGGCATGAGGCATCAACTTGACGGGGATGTGGCTGATAAAAGGAAAACCATCGTCATCGTTCGATACCAAGCTTGCAAATGGATTTTCCAGAATGATGTTTCTGGCATGCTCGGGATGATTGAATTGTTGCGGTAAATACATTTTTAAATATAGGTTCCAGCCAGGGTTAGCACTTTGCCGCCCGTGCTCATTTTGAACCTGGCAATACCAGCACTGCGGATGGTATTCACGCCACCCAGATCAAGCATGCGAACGCCTCTGCTTCGCAATTCTTCAATCCCTTTCCAAAGGATCAAATTGTGGGCGTGCATATCACGGCCTTTGTCTGAGGTCCAACCGACTTGGTATGTGGCGGCTTCACCATGAATCAAAAACATCATGGCCGCAATGCGGTCGCGCCCCAAATCTGCACGCACAGTCAAAATATTTTTAGCCGGTTGTTTGCGTGAATCCACATAAAGATCAAAAAATTGAAGTGGCAAACCGTCGAGTTTTTTGTCAGTTCGCTGCTTCATTTCTGCGTCTAACAACCAACGGTATTGGCCGCTATTGGTGCCCACTTGATGAATCGTCATCTCACTGTTTTCCCCAATGACCAACCTGTTACGCCATCGCCGATCAAGTTGAGCACGCAATTGATCCATGCTGGGACTTAAATCCAGCATGACGGTCGACATGCCTGACATGATGCGGCGCATGGAACTCAAACCATGAGGCTGCCCAAAAGCTACTTCTGGTGTGACGGCCATAAAGCGAATGCCTTTGAGGGGCAATGATTTTTTCATGGCTTTAAAAGCCTCGGCTTCTTCCTTGGGTGAAAGAGCTTGACCCCAAACAGGACCGCGCGTGCACAAAGCCATGGCGCCCAAGCCCCCCCATTTCCGAACGATGAACTGAGCCTGTGCAATCTGCTCACCCTCTCGCATCACCCTTGCGCGCAATACGGGCACCCCCAGCATGGCCAAGCTTGAGCCGTAAGCCCAGTCTTGTTGCAATGCAGCAGCAGCTCTGGCGTGAAAGGCATCCCAAGCTTGAATGTCATGTCCTTCCCAATGAACTATCATTGGAACTTACCTCGAATCAACGCAATTACAGCATCAGTCATGTTGAAAAAATTCCTCGAAAAACGACGCGCCCAAACTGTGATGGGCCACAAATTGAAAGAACCCGGCCCCACATGGCTGGCAGGATTTTGGGCTGCCGTGTATTTTGGGTTCCCATTTTTTCTATTCACCGTCCTGCTTGATATTGCCATCGAATGGTTCTCAGGCAAGTGTTATGGATTGTGGTGCTATTTTCAATGAATTTTGTCTTTAAGCTTTGAAGATGCCATCGAGGCTGTCATCCCAACGAAAGCCAGGAAACACGTCAGCCAGGCTTGCTTTTGACAAACCTAAATTCGCCACCAGCGCTTGCGCAAAAACCCCTCTAAAGTCGTGGTGCACAGGCAAATCTCTGCCCTCGTTGAGTTGATTTTGGGCCAGTCCGTCCCATCTTCCGTGCCATTTTCCACCTTGCACGCGATTGCCTAGAAGCCACATCACATTGCCATGGCCGTGGTCGGTGCCCCGTGTGCCGTTTTCAGCGCAAGTTCGGCCAAATTCACTGGCCACAATCACCACATCGTTCGGTTCATTGAAAGCCGCTCTGAGTTGAATGAGTGTGTTGGCAAGGTTGTTTAGATTGTTGGCCAACAAGCCGGTCACATGGCCTTGATTGATGTGGGTGTCCCAGCCCCCCGAAGACAAAAATCCGAGACGAAGCTCACGATTTTGTTGCATCAAGGTTCCAAGGTGTTTGGCATCTAAAGCCAGGCCTTGAGGAGAACCCGCACCATTGTTGGCAGCTTGTTGCTCGGTGCTTGAAGCCATGCTGGGTGCCTTGAGTGAGGCGGCTGTCGACATGCGGTTGGTGGCACCTTCCATCATGGCATTGGCCATCTTCTCGTTTCCCGCATACAGCTGCAAGACGGCCTCGCGCGTTTTGCTTTCTGCAAGCGTTCCTGCTCTGGTCGCTGACAAACCGTTGCCCACCAATTGAACGGGTCTGGGACCCGACAAAATACGGGGGCTGCTCTCCCCGACACCCAAGGCATGAAGGCCAAGGCCATTGCCGACCATGCCTGAAAGTACATTGAGCCAGCCAGAAGATGGTGAGCTGGAACCGGGCTT
>CANFJC010000186.1 GCA_947447245.1 Comamonadaceae bacterium | reverse complement strand
CCATGCTCCGCGTGGTGGGTGGCCCCGGCGATGCTGGCACGCGCATTGAAAACAGAATGGGCGAGCCTGCTGCCAATCCCTACCTGTACATGGCCTCGCAAATTTTGGCCGGATTAGGTGGGATTCAAAATTCTTTGATCGCACCCGAGGCCACAGAAACACCCTATGCCCAGGGCGGCTCGCGCCTGCCGACCACCTTGGGCGAAGCGCTGACACACTTAGGCGCAGACGCGGTTTTGAATGCAGGCTTAGGCCGAGATTTTGTGCGCTATTACCAACGCATCAAGCAGTCAGAGCAACATCGCTTCAATGACGCAGAAGACCCTGTTGAATTTCAGCGGCGCGAATATTTCAGCCGCATTTAAAGCAAGCCCAGCGCCAAGCTGCTGGGCAACTTAGAGCCTCGGCTGTCAGCGCTTCATGCCGGGGAATCCGCCCCCGCCCATGCCACCCAAGCCGCCCATGCCCTTCATGCCGCCTAAGCGCTTCATCATTTTCATCATGCCGCCGCCGGACATTTTTTTCATCATGTCTTGCATCTGCTCAAACTCTTTGAGCAAGCGGTTCACCTCTTGCACTTGAACACCCGCACCCATGGCAATTCGGCGCTTGCGCGTGGCCTTGATGAGTTCAGGCTTGCTGCGCTCCTTGAGCGTCATGCTGTGAATGATGCCTTGCTTGCGGGCCATGTCTTTTTCTGCTTTGCCCAAATCCATGCTGCCCGCTTTGGCTGCCAGCTGGCTGGGCAACTTGTCCATCAAGCTCGACAATCCGCCCATTTGTTTCATTTGCTGAATTTGTGCCAAAAAGTCATTCAAATCAAAGCCATTGCCGCTTTTGACTTTGGCTGCCAATTTTTGCGCAGCCTCCATGTTAATGCCGGCCGTGACTTGCTCCACCAAGGCCAAGATGTCGCCCATGCCCAAAATGCGGCCGGCATGACGCTCCGCATCAAACACTTCGAGGCCGTCAATTTTTTCGCTGGTACCCGCAAACTTGATGGGAGCGCCGGTAATTTGACGCACTGACAAAGCCGCGCCGCCGCGCGAGTCGCCATCCATTTTGGTCAGCACAATGCCGGTGAGCGGCAGCGCATCTTTAAATGCTTTGGCGGTGTTGGCAGCGTCTTGACCTTGCATGGCATCAACCACGAACAAGGTTTCCACCGGATTCAAAACGGCGTGCAGTTCGCGAATTTCGGCCATCAAGGCTTCGTCAATGGCCAATCGACCCGCTGTATCGACCAAGAGCACATCAAAGAAATGTTTGCGTGCGTAATCTATGGCCGCGCGCGCAATGTCCAAGGGTTTTTGATCGGGTGAGCTGGGAAACCACTCAGCACCAGCTTGTGCCGTGACAGTTTTCAACTGCTCAATCGCCGCAGGTCGGTAAACGTCGCCCGACACGGTCAGCACTTTTTTCTTGCGCTTTTCAATCAGGTGTTTGGCCAACTTGGCGGTGGTGGTGGTTTTACCCGCACCTTGCAAACCCGCCATCAAAATCACAGCAGGCGGTTGCGCCGCCAAATTGATGTCGGCCACGCCATCGCCCATGGTGGCGGCCAACTCCCGGTTCACGATGGCCACCAAGGCTTGGCCTGGCTTCAAAGAACCCAGAACCTCTTGACCCAAGGCTTTGTCTTTCACGCGGGCAATGAAATCTCGCACGACTGGCAGCGCCACGTCGGCCTCCAAGAGCGCCATGCGCACCTCGCGCAGCATGTCGGACACGTTGGATTCCGTGATCCGCGCTTGTCCACTGATCTGCTTAACGAGTTGCGAGAGTTTGTCGGTGAGAGCGGAAGCCATAAAGAAAATTTTTCATAAACCGCTAGCTTTTGAGCCCATTGCCAGATTGCAGCGGCTCAAAACGCTAAACTAGGAAGCATGATTTTAGCCAGTCCCTCTGAATTGGCGATGTGGTTGACCGTTTTAACCGTCATCGCCTATGGCATTCCTGCTCTTATAGCCGATCGAATGGGCCCCAACTTGACCCGTCGTTACCTGTGGCTGGCTTGGGTCATGCACGCTTGCACGCTGGGGCTGGGCTTGTGGGGCGATACGCCCAGATTTGGTTTTGCGCCGGCTTTGTCCGTCACCATCTGGTGGGTCTTAACGGCTTACACAGTAGAGAGCCAATACTTTCCAAAGTTCAAAGCCCGATGGGCCATGGCGGCTTTGGGCAGCGCCGCAGTGGCGTTGTCTTGGTACTTCCCTGGTCAAGCACTTCAGGTGTCTGCCTCTATTTGGCTGCCCCTGCACTGGGCTTTGGGCATTGCGTCGTATGGCATGTTTGCAGCGGCTGTGGTTCACGCAGCCCTGATGACCAGCGCCGAAATTGAAATTCGCAAAGGCAACGAAAACCAAAGCGGCTTGCCCTTGCTCACGCTTGAGCGCCTGATGTTCCGATTTGTCCTGATCGGCTTTATTTTGCTCACCTTCACCCTCATTGCAGGCTTTGTTTTTGGCGAAGAGCTTTACGGCGCCGCGGGCATTCATTGGAAGTGGGACCACAAAACGGTGTTCTCAATTTTGTCTTGGCTCAGCTTCGGCGCTCTTTTGGTCGGACGGCATCAATTCGGATGGCGGGGTCGGCGCGCTGTGAGGGTGCTCTACGCAGGGGCCGCATTTCTGTTGTTCGCCTATGCCGGATCGCGGTTTGTGCTTGAAGTCATTTTGGGACGCAGCCTTTGAAATTTTTCATTTTTTTGCTGGCCATATTGTTTGGCGTCTGGTTGTGGCGAAGGAATCGCCTGAATGCACTCAAAGAGAAACAACAAGACAAGCCAAACCAGGCCTCAACACAAGCCCAAGGGGGCGGCCAAGCCCATGCCAACGAAGCCTTGCAACAACCAAGCGCCATGCACCCCTGTGATCACTGCGGCGTTCACTTGCCCGAAACCGACATGGTGAAAGGCAGCGCCGGTCGTTATTGCTCAGATTCTCACCGCCAAGCCTCAGGCGACAAGCCAAACTGAACGTCATGAGCTTTGACATTTGGCAACAAGGCTGGTGCCAAGGCGCTGAAAAATGCGAGTCCCCCAACTTTGGCCCACGCCCCCCAGATGCCCTGATTGATTTGTTGGTCGTTCACTCTATCAGCCTGCCTCCTGGAGAGTTTGGCACCGGCGCCGTTCAACAACTCTTTACCAAGCAACTCGATTGGGAAGCACATCCCTATTACCAATCCATTCGAGGCTTGGAAGTTTCTTCTCACTTTTTCATTGAACGTGCCGGCAAGGTTTGGCAGTTTGTGAGTTGCGAGCAACGCGCGTGGCATGCAGGTGTTTCCAATTATCGAGGCCGCAGCAATTGCAATGACGACTCGATTGGCATTGAGCTGGAGGGCTTAGAGGGCGAGCTGTTTGAAGCGGCTCAATATGAAAGTCTGGCGCAACTTTGTTTGGCGCTTGGCCAACAATATCCGATAGCGCACATTGCGGGCCATGAGCACATTGCACCCGGTCGAAAAAAAGACCCGGGCTCAGGTTTCGATTGGGCTTTGCTGAAGAAAATTGTGGCGTGGTCGCCTCAGTATTTTCCCGAAAGCTGATTTATTTTGAAAAAATTTTGAAATATTTTTTCATTACATTTTTGCCATTTTTTTGCACTGATTTCAGGATTTCAGACAGCAAGAACTTCAAGTCAATTTGGCGATGCATTTATTTGCAAGGTTTTGCGAAGGCAATTGCAAGCTAACCCGCACCAAATCTAGGGTGTCTACACAAGGTGCATATTTGATGCGGATTTCAAGCCATCTTTTTTATGCCCCAAAAGAGCCCTGCTTGTACGGCATCTCAGCGCCCCACAGAGCCTTGCTTGAACAGAGGCGCAGATATTCCTCATACACTACCCCTAGTGGCTTGAATTCATCCTAGACCCCATATATAGTGTCTGAACGCCAAAGTCACGGTCTAGTGAAAACCGAGAAAACCACCTCTTTGTCGAACCAAAATAATTTAAAACCGAACTGCCCCTGATCACAGAGAACGCCATGCAAATTGAGCTAAATCAAACGCCTTCCAACACCAGCTTATTGAGTAACCTGACAACATCTCAGACCCCCGCATCTGCAAGCCATGCCTTGGCCAACTACCAAATCATTCGCCGAAACGGGGCGGTAGTTCCCTTTGAACCCAACAAAATTGCCGTTGCCTTGATGAAAGCCTTTTTGGCCGTTCATGGCACACAAGGCGCTGCATCTGCCAGCGTGCGCGAAGTGGTGGACGGCCTCACGCAAGCGGTCATTCGCGCTTTGGTGCGCTCACGCCCAGGCGGCGGCACTTTCCACATTGAAGATGTGCAAGACCAAGTCGAGCTGGGCCTCATGCGCAGCAGCAACCACGAAGTGGCCCGTGCCTACGTGCTGTACCGCGAGCGCCGCGCTCAAGAGCGCGCCCAAGCCAAAGAGCAAAAAGCGGCGGTCAGCAACCACCCCACACTTCATGTGCTCGATGGTGGCCAGCGCATCCCCCTAGACATCAACTATTTACAAGGCCTCATCGTCAATGCCTGCCAAGGCTTGGGCAAAGACGTGCAGCCCGACCCCATCGTGTCCGAAACCATGCGCAACCTCTATGACGGCGTGCCCATGGAAGAGGTTTACAAGGCGTCCATCTTGGCATCACGCACCCTGATCGAGAAAGACCCTGACTACACCTATGTCACCGCCCGCCTGCTCATGCACACCATTGCCAAAGAAGTCTTGGGCAAGGAAGTGCTGTTGAAAGACATGGCCGCTCACTATGTGGACTATTTCCCTGGTTACATCAAAAAGGGTGTAGAAAACGGCCTGCTCGACGAGAAACTCCTGCAATTTGACTTGCAAAAATTGGGTGCAGCCCTCAAAGCCGACCGCGATTTGCAATTTGACTACCTCGGCCTGCAAACTTTGTACGACCGCTACTTCTTGCACGTGCGCAAAACACGCATCGAGCTGCCACAGTCCTTCTTCATGCGCGTGGCCATGGGTTTGGCCTTGGGCGAAGCCGACCGCGAAGCCCGCGCCATCGAGTTCTATGAAGTGCTGTCTTCATTCGACTTCATGTCCAGCACACCCACCCTGTTTAACAGCGCCGGTTTGCGCTCGCAGCTCTCAAGCTGCTACCTCACCACCGTGCCAGACGACCTGGACGGCATCTATGAGTCCATCAAAGAAAATGCTTTGCTGTCTAAATTTGCAGGCGGCTTGGGCAACGATTGGACACGCGTTCGCGCTTTGGGCAGCCACATCAAAGGCACCAACGGCGAATCACAGGGTGTGGTGCCCTTCCTGAAAGTGGTCAACGACACCGCTGTGGCAGTGAACCAAGGCGGCAAGCGCAAAGGCGCCGTCTGTACTTACCTTGAAACATGGCACTTGGACATTGAAGAGTTCCTGGAACTGCGCAAAAACACCGGCGACGACCGCCGCCGCACGCACGACATGAACACCGCCAACTGGATTCCCGACCTGTTCATGCGCCGCGTCATGGAAAATGGCACTTGGACCTTGTTCTCACCCTCCGACTGCCCCGATTTGCACGACAAATTTGGCATTGCCTTTGAAAAGGCCTATGTCGCCTACGAACAAAAAGCCGCTGCTGGCGACATCAATCCCAGCCGCACCATTCAGGCCAATGATTTGTGGCGCAAGATGCTCTCCATGCTGTTTGAAACAGGCCATCCTT
>CANFJC010000185.1 GCA_947447245.1 Comamonadaceae bacterium | reverse complement strand
ATGTGGAAGATTCCATGAAGCGAGGTACTGTGCGCTTGGCTCATTCTGGTGAATCACGCAATGTGCATCAGTCGGTCACGCTGCTTGAAGCCATTGAAGAATTCAAGTTCGATGCCCTGATTGGCGGCGCTCGTCGCGATGAAGAAAAAGCCCGCGCCAAAGAACGCATCTTTAGCCATCGTGACAGCTTTGGCCAATGGCAGCCCAAATCACAAAGACCCGAGTTGTGGTCTTTGTTCAACACCAAATTGCAAGCCGGCGAGCACTTTCGTGTGTTCCCCATTTCCAATTGGACAGAGCTCGATGTTTGGCAATACATTGCGCGAGAAAACATTGCACTGCCTTCGATCTACTACACACACCAACGGAAAGTGGTAGACCGGCGGGGCTTGCTAGTGCCCGTAACCGAACTCACGCCACCCAAAGAGGGCGAGACCATTCAATTGCGCAAGGTGCGCTTTCGAACTGTGGGCGACATCACTTGCACCTGCCCTGTTGAGAGCACCGCCGCCACACCTGAAGAAATTGTGATTGAAACATTGGCCGCCGATGTGAGCGAACGCGGCGCGACGCGCATGGACGACAAGACATCCGAGGCCTCCATGGAAAAACGCAAGAAAGACGGGTATTTCTAATGGCCAACGCCCTCAAATTCATCACCTGCGGCTCGGTAGACGACGGCAAAAGCACCCTCATTGGCCGCTTGTTGGTTGACACCAAAGCCGTGTTGCAAGACCACTTGGCCGGCGTGCAACGGCATGGCGAAACCGACTTGGCTTTGCTCACCGACGGTTTATCGGCTGAACGCGAGCAAGGCATTACCATTGACGTGGCGTACCGCTACTTCAACACCGAAGCACGCAAGTTCATCATTGGCGATGCGCCCGGTCATGAGCAATACACACGCAACATGGTCACTGCGGCTTCAAGCGCTGATGCCGCCGTGGTGTTGGTCGATGCCACCAAACTGGATTGGCAAGACGCTAATTTGAATTTGCTGCCGCAAACACGGCGTCACAGTTTGCTTTTAAAACTGCTGCGTGTTCCTTCAGTGGTGTTTGCCATCAACAAACTTGATGCCGTTGAAAATGCAACTGTCGCTTACCACCACATTCAATTGGCCTTGGCCAAATTTGCAGCTGAAGCGGGTATCAAGGTCAAAGCTTGGGTACCCATTTCTGCACTCAAAGGCTGGAACGTGGTGGACAGCCAAACCAACTGGTGTGGCTACACCGGCCCCAGCCTTTTACAAATCTTAGAAACATTGCCCAGCACCCCAGCAGAGGCAGATGTGACCATGAGCTTCCCCGTACAGTGGGTCGAAAAATTCCACGACTCCAACGTGACGCACCAAGGCCGACGTGTGTTCTGGGGACGTGTGGCTACAGGCTGCTTGCGCCAAGGTCAAAGCGTGAAAATTTTCCCAAGCGGTCTAACTGCCAAGGTCTCGCAAGTTTTATCGGCCACGCGCCAAGATAAAACCAACATCACGGGCCAAAGCGCCGGCTTGGTTTTGGACCGAGAAGTGGATGTGTCAAGGGGCGATTGGATGGTGGCGGCAGATTCAGGCTTAGAAGGCCAACGGCAAATAGACGCCACGGTGGCCTGGATGGACGACGAGCCCTTGGTGGCCGGCCGCCTTTACTGGGCATTGCATGGCCACCGCTGGGTGAAGGCCAAAGTGCAGCGCATTGTGCACCGCTTGAATATCAACACCCTGGCCCAAGAAGACGCCACTGAGCTGCCCGCCAATGCGGTGGGCCGCGTCACTTTGGCCTTCCAAGAGCCCCTGATTGCTTTGCCTTTTGCCAAATCCCGCGTGTTGGGCGCCCTGATTTTGGTCGATACGGCCAGCCATAAGACCTCAGGCGCTGTGATGGTGAATTAATTCTCGGCGCTTAACTGCTTTAAAATGCCAATCTTTCGGGCAATTCCGCCCGTTCAACGCTTTAGCCTTAGCAAACTGTCATGACCCACGTTGTTTCTGAATCCTGTATCCGCTGCAAATACACCGACTGTGTGGACGTCTGCCCCGTAGACTGTTTCCGCGAAGGCCCCAACTTCCTCACCATTGACCCCGATGAGTGCATTGACTGCGCAGTGTGCATTCCTGAATGCCCCGTCAATGCCATCTATGCCGAAGAAGACCTGCCCGCAGACCAGGTTCACATGACCAAGCTCAATGCCGAACTGGCATTGCTGCCCACTTGGAAAAGCATCACCAAACGCAAAATTCCCATGCCCGATGCTGACGACTGGAAAGACAAAACGGGCAAACTGAGCGAGTTGATCCGTTGATCCAAACCGAGGCCCTGATCATTGGCGCAGGCCCTGTCGGTCTGTTCCAAGCGTTTCAACTAGGGCTTCAAGACATCAAGTGCCACGTGGTGGATGCATTGCCACAGGTGGGCGGTCAATGTACCGAGCTTTACGCCGACAAACCCATTTACGATATTCCCGGCATTCCTCTTTGCACCGGTCAAGAACTGATTGACCAACTGCAAACCCAAATCAAACCCTTCGCACCGCAGTTTCACCTGCAAGAATTGGTGAGTGAACTCAAAGCCACAGAAGACGGCCAGTGGCATGTGCAAACCGACAAGGGCACACAATTTAAAGCAGCCACCGTGTTCATTGCCGCGGGTGTGGGCGCGTTCGTTCAACGCGGCCTCAGCTTGCCAGGTTTCGAGGAACTGCTGGGCAAAAACATCTTTCACAAGGCCCCCCACGAGACCGCTTTCAAAGGCAAACACCTCTTGGTACTGGGCGACAACGATGCAGCCTTAGAAGCTTGCGCGCAGTGGCGTCAAGGCGCCAATGCCGCAGCCAGCGTCACCCTGGTGCACAGGCGCGATCAGTTTCAAGCGGCGCCTCAAGCCATTGAACAAATGCGAGAAGCCTGCGGTGCAAAATCAATGCGCTTTGTGGCAGGTCAACCCACGGCTTTGATTCAAGCTGCCAATGCAAATTCAGGCTCAAGCAACTTACAACTTTCTGGCTTAGAGATTCTGAACGCCCAAGGCGAGACAGAAGTTTTGCCTGCAGAAGCAGTTCTTTTGTGCTTGGGCATTTCTCCCAAGTTAGGCCCCATCAGCCATTGGGGTTTGGCCATGGCACGCAAGCAGTTGCTGGTGAACACAGAAACTTATGCCACAGAGGCAAAAGGTATTTTTGCAGTGGGCGACATCAACACTTACCCCGGCAAAAAGAAACTCATTTTGTGCGGCTTTCACGAAGCCACCTTGGCCGCCTTTGGCGCGGCTGACCTGCTCCACCCCGAGCGAAAAACCCTGCTCCAATACACCACAACGTCCACACACCTGCACAAACTCTTGGGTGTGTCGTAGAATTCAGCCTGTGGCAGCCAATTAAAGTTTGCAGCCGCATCCGCTAGGGGTGTTTTAGTCGCAAGGCTAAGACTGAGAAAGTCCCTTTGAACCTGATTGAGGTAATCCTCGCGCAGGGAAGCTTGTCTAAACAACGAGGCAAACACTCATTTGCCATCATTCGTTGAATGATCCAGCCGACCTGCCATTTCGTTGAAGGAAAACGCAATGGCACATCATTTGCCAAACTTAACATGTCATGCCTTGTTGCTTGTCAGCGCCTCTGCGCTTGCACAAAACGACACCGTTTTGATTACCAGTCCCGCTTCGCAACAAATCAGCGGTTTTGAAAACCTCAGTCTGCGCCAAGCACCCTTCAGTGCTACCAACATCGACAACGCCACATTGCGTGACTTGGGTGCACAAAGAATTTCAGACGCCTTGCGTTTAGATTCTTCGGTCACCGACAGTTATAACTCACCTGCCTATTGGGACATCCTCAGTGTGCGCGGCTTCACACTAGACAACCGCTACAACTACCGCCGCGAAGGCTTGCCCATCAATGCAGAAACCATGATTGCCATGGACAACAAAGAACGCATTGAACTCTTCAAAGGCACCAGTGGCATACAAGCCGGTACCAGTGCGCCGGGTGGCTTGGCCAACTACGTGGTGAAGCGCCCTCCGAATTCAGCCGAGTCCAACATCCGCAGCTTGACGCTCAGCTACGGCAATGGCAACAACAGCGCTGTCGCCTTGGATTTGGGTGGCCGATATGGCGAAAACAACGCCTTCGGCTACCGCGTTAACGCAGCCTATGAAGACCTCAACCCCTACATACAAAACGCAAAAGGACATCGCCAACTCTTGTCCTTGGCCATGGACTGGCGCATCAACGCCAACACCCGTTTGGAATGGGAAGTTGAAAGCAGCAGCCGCCAGCAAATGGGCGTGAACGCGGCCAGCATCACGGGCACCACGCTGCCCTTACCTGCCTACGCTCAAAACAATTTTTCTAAGCAAAGTTGGTCCGTACCCGGTGTTTTTGAAGGACTGACCGGCAGCATGCGCTTGAAACAAAAGTTAGAGAACGGTTGGTTATGGACCACGCAAGTGGGGGCTCAACGTTTGAAAACCGACGATCGTTTGAGCTACGCATATGGCTGCTATGCAGAAGGCAATTACGACCGTTTCTGCAGCGACAAAACATTTGACATCTACGACTACCGCAGTGAAAACGAACGACGTCTAAGCGATGCCTTGCAAACCGAACTAACGGGGCAAGTGCAAATGGTAGGCCTGCAACACGATGTGAGTTTCTCTTGGTTGCGTCAGCGCCAAATTGATGTGCTGTCGCCCATGCAAGCCTACAACTGGGCAGGCACGGGTAGTTTGACTGGCTTCAGCGAAAGCGCTGCTGCACCAGAACCTTACGATCTGAACACCAACCGTCAGGAATATGCGACAGAAATCAGCTTCAAAGATCGCATCCGAGTCCATCAGTTTGCCGATCTTTGGATGGGTGTGCGCTCTAGCCACATTCAACGCGACAGCCAGCGTACCGATGGCAGCCAAGCAACCCATGACGAAAGAACCATCACAACGCCTTGGCTAGCCTTCAGTCACAAGCTGCCACTCAACAGCACTGGCTACGCAAGCTATGGTCAAGGGGTGGAAGCTCAGGTCACACCCAACCGAAGCCGCTATACCAATTCTGGTGTGGCCTTGCCTTCCGCCAAGAGCACACAAAAAGAGTTCGGCATCAAAGGTGCACAAAATCAATGGATGTGGAATGCCGCCTTGTTTGACATCACACGCCCAGTGTGGGGCGATAAAGG
Organism: Comamonadaceae bacterium; assembly: GCA_947447245.1. Classification (GTDB taxonomy): domain Bacteria; phylum Pseudomonadota; class Gammaproteobacteria; order Burkholderiales; family Burkholderiaceae_C; genus Limnohabitans_A. The sequence goes on along the minus strand of CANFJC010000185.1, from coordinate 552 downwards.
TGCCTGCGAAGAGGCCAACTCATGCACACGCAAATTAGATGGCGTGGCCCAACACAAGGGTCTGGAAATGGGCATGGGCTACCGCAGCAATCAATGGAAAATCGATACGGCAGCCACCTGGTTAAATGCCAAACGTTTAGAGGCCTTGATTGACCCTTCTCAAAACGGTCAGCGTCCTTTGAATGTGCCTTCTTTGGTCGTTCGTGCCGCAGCTGAATACAGATGGTCACAAGTTCCTGGTTTGCGCACCACCTTGCGCTTAAGCCATGAAGGCCAACGCGACTTGATGGAAGGCGGCGCCATGACACTGCCAGCCTGGACCACAGCTGATTTGGCGGCCCATTACAGCACCAAAGTGGCTGGTCAAGACACTGACTGGACGCTGGCCTTAGAGAACGCCACGAACAGGTCTTACTGGAGAGAATCGCCTAAGCAGTTTGGTCATTACTATCTGTATGCAGGCGCACCCAAAAACTTGCGCCTGACGGTTAGAACGCTGTTCTAAAATAAAATCCATACATGAACGATGCCAAACCCACCCATCAACAGCCT
>CANFJC010000184.1 GCA_947447245.1 Comamonadaceae bacterium | reverse complement strand
TGGCGTGACCATTCCCGATGTTCTCAGCGCCTCGATTCCACTGACAGAAACACTTTCTTATCCGGTCTACCGATTGTTCATGTCGGGTGTGTGTTTGCTCTTGGCTTTGGGTCTGTATTTGCTCATTTCCAAAACGCGCTTGGGCATGAAAATTCGCGCGGGTGCTTTCAATCACGAGATGACCGAAGCCTTGGGCGTCAACATCAAACTGATTCATGCTTTGGTGTTCGCCATGGGTGTGGGCCTGGCCACCATTGCGGGCATGGTGGCCGCACCCGTTTCCAGTGTCTACCCCAACATGGGCTCCCAAGTGCTCATCATGTGTTTTGTGGTGGTGGTGATTGGCGGCATTGGTTCGGTCAAAGGCGCGCTCATTGCGGCATTGCTGGTGGGCTTGGTCGACACCTTTGGCAAAGTCTTGTTGCCGCAAGTGGCAGGCATGCTGGTGTATGTGTTGATGGCCATTGTTTTACTTTACAAGCCTGAAGGCTTGTTCAAAAACTAAGGGGCTGCCATGAGTGACGCACACGCACACCTTGAAACACTGCCGCGCAGTTTGAAGATTTTGTTAGGTGCTGCGCTCTTAGCGCAGGCGGCTTTCCCCTTTGTCGGTACCGACTATTATTTGCAAATGGTCACCCGCATGATGATCTTGGCCATCTTTGCCATGAGCCTTGATTTGCTGCAAGGCGTCACAGGCCTCGTCTCTTTGGCGCATGCCGCCTACTTTGGGGTGGCAGGCTATGCCTTGGCATTTTTAACGCCGCCTGGCGAGCCGGTATCTTTGTGGTGGACCTTGCCAGCAGCGGTAGGCGCTTCAGCCTTGTTGGCGCTGATCATTGGCTTCTTGGTTGTGCGCACCCATGGCATTTACTTCATCATGGTCACCATGGCCTTTGCACAGATGGTGTTCTATGCCTTCTTTGACAACAAGGTGTTGGGCGGCTCAGACGGTATCTACATCAACTTCAAACCTGAAGCCGTGTTGTTTGATTTAGAAAATAAAACCGTTTTCTATTTCTTCACATTGGCTCTCATGCTTTTGGTTTATTTCTTTTTACGGCGTTTGCTGTGGAGCCCCTTTGGGCGCGCATTGGCGGGCATTCGAGTGAACGAACTTCGCATGCGCGCACTGGGGTATGGCACTTTTAACCACAAGCTGGCGGCCTTTACCTTGGCAGGTGCATTGGCTGGTTTGGCGGGCTTCTTGTGGGGCGCGCAATCGGGTTATGTCAATCCTGAACTGATGGGTTTTCACATGAGCGCACACGTGATCATGATGGTCATCTTAGGCGGCATGGGTAACTTTGCAGGCGCCATTGTGGGAGCTTTCTCATTTGAATATTTGCTGCATGTGTTCAAAGATTTGCCCGAAGTGGCTGGTTTCAAATTAGGCAAACATTGGCAATTGTGGATGGGCCTGTTCATTGTGGCGCTGGTGGTGCTGGCACCTCGGGGCATTTTGGGCTTGTTTGATTCACTTTTTAAAAGCAAGGCACAAAGTCATGACTGAAGTTCATTCAGCGCACGACTTGCTGTTGCGCGCCAACAAAATCACCAAACAGTTTGGTGGGCTCATTGCCGTTAACGAGGTCTCCGTCGATTTGCGCAAAGGCGAAATTCACGCAGTCATTGGGCCCAATGGTGCCGGCAAATCCACACTGACCAATTTGCTCACGGGCGACTTGCCACTGACATCAGGCCATGTGGCATTGAACGGCCAAGACATCACAGGTTGGACACCTGAAAAAATTTCTCGCCACGGTCTGGGCAGAAGCTACCAAAAGACCAACATCTTCAGAAGCTTTAGCGTGTGGGACAACGTTCGACTGTCCGCCCAATCGCGCAGTCAACCCATGCCATTCAATCCATTGGCGTGGCTGCAACAGGCCAGCCAGATGGCCGACGTGAACGAGCGTGCAGAGCGCGCCCTTGAATTGGCTGGCCTCCAAAATCGCCGCCAAGCCATGGCAGGTGCCGCGAGTCATGGCGAGCAACGCCAATTGGAAATTGCCATGACCTTGGCCACAGAGCCGCAAGTGCTTTTGCTAGACGAGCCCTTGGCCGGCATGGGTGTGGCCGAAGCCGAAAGCATGGTGCAGTTGCTCCTGCGCTTAAAACCTTCGCACGCCATGATGCTCGTTGAGCACGACATTGATGCCATCTTTGCTTTGGCCGACCAACTGACCGTGATGGTCAATGGCCAAGTGATTGCCAGCGGATTGCCTGCTGAGGTGCGCGCCGATGAAGGCGTTCAAGCGGCCTATTTGGGTGAGGATGAATGAAATGAGCAACGCATTGATTCAAGTGCAAGGCCTCAACAGTTTCTATGGGGCCAGCCACATTTTGCGCAACATTGACTTCAATGTGAATCGCGGCGAAACCATTGGCTTGATGGGTCGCAATGGCATGGGCAAAAGCACTTTGCTCAAATCCATCATGGGCATTGTCACACCCCAATCGGGCGATGTGTACATCAAAGGTCAGCGCATGAATGACCGCGCTATTTTTGAGGTGGCGCAACTTGGCATCGCCTACGTGCCAGAAGGTCGCGGCATTTTTGGCAACCTGAGTGTGGTTGAGAATTTGAAAATGGCGGCACGCCCTGGCACACAGGGTCAAAACGATTGGACGTATGAGCGAGTGCTAGAGACTTTTCCGCGTTTGAAAGAGCGGCTGGGGCATGGTGGGCAACAACTGTCCGGTGGCGAACAACAGATGTTGACCATTGGTCGTGCTTTGATGACCAACCCCGATGTGCTCATTTTGGATGAAGCCACAGAAGGTTTAGCGCCCCTGATTGCCAGAGAGATTTGGCGCATCTGCAGTGTCATCAAAGAAAGCGGTATCAGTAGCATCATTGTTGATAAAAACTGGAAGCACGTCACCAAAATCACCGATCGCAATGTGATTTTGGTCAAAGGTGAAGTCGTGTTTGAGGGCAACTCTGAGTTGCTGCAATCACAGCCCGAAATCATGGCGCAACATTTGGGAGTTTGAATACGATGGCCAATGACACCACTTTAAAAGGCGTGAGCGTTGTCAGTTTGGCGCTGAATTTACCCGGTCCTGCAGCATTGATGCGCTTGGCCAACATGGGCGCCACTTGCACCAAGATCAACCCGCCCCAAGGCGATCCCATGGCGCACTACACGCCAGGCTTCTATGACATTTTGCACAAAGGCATGAAGCAAATCAGCTGTGATTTGAAAGAAGCCAAGGGGCAACAAGCTTTGCACCAATTACTTGCCAAAACCGATGTGCTGCTGACCTCCTTCAGGCCCTCAGCTTTGAACAAACTGGGTTTGAGCTGGAAGACATTGCACAAACAATACCCACAGCTCAGCTGCGTCACCGTGGTCGGAGCCCCTGGCCCTTTGGCGGAAATTCCGGGTCACGATTTAACTTACCAAGCCGAAGTCAACTTGGTGCCAGGCATGACACTGCCAGCCAGTTTGTTTGCCGACATGGGCGGCGCCTTGATGGCCAGTGAAGCGGTTTTAAAAGCCGTCATAAAGCAACGCAGCTCGGGCAAAGGCATCTTCCACGAAGTGGCGCTGAGCGACGCAGCAGCTTGGTTGGCCCTGCCAAGACAATGGGGCATGACCTTGCCCAAGGGCGCAGTGGGTGGTGCGCACGCTGGCTACAACATGTATGCCTGCAAAAACGGCCGTGTGGCTGTGGCCGCGCTAGAGCCGCATTTTGCAAAGTCATTGTGCGACGCTGCTGGCATTGTGGTCAAAGACGGCAAGACCTTGTTTGCCAAATCAACTCACGACGCCATTGCAAGCTTTTTAGCCAGCAAGACAAGACAACAATTGGACCAGTTGGCAGCAGACAAAGACATCCCCTTGATGACTTTGCCCAAAGCGCTCTAACTAATATTGACCAAGGACTCAGTGGTTTAACTGGGTCCAAGCCTTGTCAAGGCGCTTCACACTCACAGGTTGAGGCGTGCGCAATTCTTGGGCAAAGAAACTCACGCGCAGTTCCTCAAGCAGCCATCTGAATTCCAGCATGCGATCGTCCACCGCGCCTTTGCGTTCGGCGACCAAACGCCAATAGCGCTGCTCTTGTGGCTTCAGCTCCAACAACTTAGCACCATCGCGCGCAGGGTCAGAGCGCCACTTGTCCAAGCGCAACACAATGGCCTTCAAGTAGCGCGCATAGTGCTGCAACTGCGTCCAAGGTGTCAGCGCCAAGAATCGTTTGGGCACCAAGCCTTGCAACTGCTGCGCACAATCGGCTGTGGCCTCGGGCGCATTCTTGGTGTCTTTGATTTTGCGAGTGGCCGCCGCAAATTCAATCAGAATGACACCGGCCAAACGGGCCACCTCATTGGCGATCAGCGTCAAGCGCCCTCGCCCTTCGTCAATGCGCTTTTTGAAACTGAGCGCATCTGCTGGCAAAGGGTCCATAAGGAAGGCTCGGTCTAGGGCCACTTCAATGATCTGTTGGCGCAACTCATCTGCGGTGCCCAAGGGCATGTAGGCCACCGCCATTTTTTGCAAATCCGGAATGTTCTTTTCCAAATACTTCAAGGCATCTTTGATTTGCAAAGCAAACAAACGGCGCAAGCCTTCGCGGTGCTTTTGCGATGCCACTTCAACTTCGTCAAACACTTCAATTTGCACCGCGTCGTTCAGGTCCACCAAGGCAGGAAACCCAATCAAGCTTTGCCCACCTTTGTTGATCTCCATGAGTTCAGGCAAATCACCAAAGGTCCATGAGGTGTAGCGCTGCTGCACAATGGCCGTCTTCTGGCCTGACTTGGCCGCGGAGGAAGAGGAACCTGGCTTGGCTGCATTTGCTGAAACACTGGCCGCAGCTTGCGAAGCGTGTGAGCCATTGGCATCAGGTGCCTTTAGCGTTGCACTGCCCGTAGCACTGCCGCTTGATTGCACTCTGAGCTGGGCCAGCGCTTGGAAAGCGCCGCGTGCTTGCGAGCCCCAATCGGCTTTGAGGGCCCCTAGATTGCGACCCATGCCCAGTTGTCGGCCATGTTCGTCGACCACACACAAGTTCATGAACAAGTGCGGGCTGAGCATGTCCAACTTAAAGTCTGCGCGTTTGACATCCAGGCTGGTGATATCGCGCACTTTCTTCAGCAGAACATCGGTCAATGAGCCCGTTCCAAAAATTTCTGGTGCACCCAATGTCTCGGCCAACTTGGCTGCCGAATCTGGCAACGGCACAAACCTTGTGCGAGGTTTTTGGGGCAAGCTTTTCAGCAATGCGTGAATTTTGTCTTTGAGCAAGCCTGGCACCAACCATTCACAACGCTCTTCGCTCACTTGATTGAGCACAAACAAAGGCACTGTGACCGTGACGCCATCGCGTGCATCGCCAGGCTGATGCAAATAAGTGGCCGTGCAATCGGTGCCGCCCAAGCGAAGGGTTTTGGGAAAGGCTTGCGTGGTGATGCCAGCCGCTTCGTGGCGCATCAGTTCTTCACGGCTGAGCACCAACAAACTGGGTTGGCGCTTCACTTCATTTTTGTACCACGCTTCTAGCAAACGTCCTGAGCACACATCGGCTGGAATTTGTTGGTCGTAAAAAGCGTAAATCAACTCATCGTCTACCAACACGTCTTGTCTGCGCGACTTGTGTTCTAGCTCTTCCACTTTGGCAATCATTTTGTGATTGGCGGCCAAGAACGTCAGATGGGTGTCCCATTGCCCCTCTACCAAAGCTTCGCGAATGAAAATTTCACGGGCCGTTTGCGGATCGACTTTGCCAAAGGGCACACGCCTGCCGCTGTACACCACCAAGCCATACAAGGTGGCACGTTCAAGCGCAATCACT
>CANFJC010000183.1 GCA_947447245.1 Comamonadaceae bacterium | reverse complement strand
CTTGTCGTTTTGATAGTCTTCTGCCGCCAGCCCCAAGGCTCTGGCTTTGACTCGCATGTTGATGTCTTTTGACACCAAGACCACTTCTCTGGGGGCGTGCATGTTCACCAAGGCTTGGACCACACCCAAAATTTGGTTATCTGCTTTGCCTTGAGGCAAACTCATGGGCAATGTCACGTCCATGATTTGGGTTTGAAAGAAAAGCTTGCCTTGGGCTTCGACATGACCGGTGCCGCCCAAAGGGAGCCCCTGTTTCATGTCAGAACCAGGTGTGGCGGCCAATGCATCAAGGGATCGGCTGGTTTGTCTGGCATTTCGGGCCACTTCGGTCATGCCCTTTTTATGGCTGTCCAGTTCTTCCAGAACAATCATGGGCAAGTAGACGTCGTGTTCTTCGAATAAGAACAGGCACATGGGATCGTGCATCAGCACATTGGTGTCCAGCACAAACAATTTGGTGGGGCCGCTGCTCTTTTTAGTGGTCTTTGGTTTTTTGGAAGCCACAGGCATTGGCTCTCGTTTGCTGGGCTCTGGGCTTGCAGGTGCAAGAGTTGAGTGATGCAGTGGGGCCAGGTTCAAAGGGTGGTCGTCCAACGGCTTTTTGGCCGAAGGTTTTTTGGCAGATGCGATTTCACTGCTCAGGGGAAGAGGGGGGGCTGATGGTTTTTCGAATTTAGCGATGTTTTTGGTGGCAAGCAAGGAAGCGCGCTGTGTCGGTGCGGGTGGCAGTGGCATAAATCAAGGCCTCAGTAGAAATGTAGAAAGTGTTGTCGCAAAGAAAAAGCCGCCTTGAGGCTGAGGCGGCTTTGCTAGGTTCAAAATAAATGGGGCTGTTTTTCAGCGGCATGTTGCCATTATGCGGCTTTTTTGAGTGCTTTGACCGCTTTTAAAACGTCTTCAACGTGTCCAGGAACTTTCAGGCCACGCCATTCTTCTTTGACCAGGCCATCAGGGCCAATCAGGAAGGTGCTGCGCTCAATGCCTTTGACCTTTTTGCCGTACATGATTTTGTTTTTAACCACGCCAAACATGTGACACATTTTTTCTTCTGTGTCTGCAATCAATTCGAAGGGCAACTCAAGTTTGGTTTTAAAGTCATCGTGTGACTTCATATTGTCACGAGAGACACCAAAAACTGTGGCGCCTGCCTTGGCAAAGTCTTTGAATTTGTCGCGAAATTGCATGGCCTCAGTGGTGCAACCTGGGGTGTTGTCCTTCGGGTAGAAGTACAAAATCATGATTTTGCCATTGTGAGATGTGTTTGAAACCTTGAGTCCGCCCGTTGCGTTTGCTTCAAATTCAGGGAGGGGTTTGTTAACAACGATCGCCATAGAACTAATCTCACGTGACAGAAATGAACCGCATGACCAATGAACCCCTCAAGGAGCACCACTGCGGCGGCAATCGGGTATTTTAAACCAGAACCCTGATAGTTTCTTGATTGTCCTCAAAACAGTTTTTAGCGGGACATGCTGGGAATTAAGACCAAAACCACATGCCGGCCTTCCCCAGCCAAGACGTTGAAAGTACGGCAAGCAGCGCCGTTGTCCATGGTTTCTAGACCAATTCTTTGCTGATAGAGCCCCTGGAGCAACTTGGGTGCGGGGAATTGAATGCGCTTTCCACTGCCAAATATCACCAATTCCGGGGAAAACGGCAGCAGTTCGTCGAAAGATGCCTGAGTGAGGGTCTCAAAGCTTTCAGCAGACCATTTTTGAGGCCCTTGAACCGAGCACAAAAGCAAGGGGCCGATCTGGTTTTTTCCGTTCACAACCACGCCTTCATCGCTGTAGCTTTGGATGGAGAAGCCATTGCTGGCATCAGGATGAAGTTTCATGCTTGGGAGTTTCTTAAAAAGGGCCAGTTCTGTGGTCAAATTATAGGTTTTCCCAAGCGACAACACCCCTCGGAGGGATTTTGAAAACTATCCAAAAATCAGCCAAGCTTGCCAACGTTTGTTATGACATTCGCGGACCCATCATGGACCGCGCCAGACAGATGGAGGAAGAGGGCCACAAAATCATCAAACTCAACATTGGCAATTTGGCCGTGTTTGGTTTTGACGCGCCTGAGGAAATTCAACAGGACATGATTCGAAACCTGCCCAACTCTGCAGGTTATTCGGACAGCAAAGGTATTTTTGGTGCTCGCAAGGCCGTCATGCACGAGACCCAAAAGCAGGGCATCAAGGGCGTGACGCTGGACGACATTTACTTGGGCAATGGCGCCAGCGAATTGATCGTGATGGCCACCAACGCTTTGCTAGACAACGGCGACGAACTCTTGTTGCCAGCGCCCGACTATCCTTTGTGGACAGCGGCGGCCAGTTTATCGGGCGGCACGCCTGTGCACTATGTGTGCGACGAAGACAAAGGATGGACGCCGAATTTGGACGACATACGCGCCAAAATCACCCCAAAGACCAAGGGCATTGTGGTGATCAACCCCAACAATCCCACGGGTGCTTTGTACTCGGATGAGATTCTCAATGGCATTGTGGAAATTGCCAGAGCCCACGACTTGGTGATTTTTGCCGATGAGGTTTACGACAAAGTTTTGTACGATGGTTTGAAGCACACACCCATTGCCAGTTTGAGTCAAGATGTTCTGACCCTCACATTCAATTCTTTGTCCAAGAGTTATCGGTCTTGCGGGTACCGAGCAGGCTGGATGATTGTGACGGGCGACAAGCGTCCTGCACAAGACTATATTGAAGGCTTGAACATGTTGTCCAACATGCGTCTTTGCGCCAACGTACCGGGTCAGTGGGCCATTCAAACCGCCTTGGGTGGTCATCAAAGCATCAATGAGTTGGTCAATGAAGGCGGGCGTTTGCGCAAGCAGCGCGACTTGGCATATGAGCTCATCAATGCCATTCCCGGCGTGTCTTGCGTCAAACCGCAAGCTGCGCTTTACATGTTTCCAAAGCTCGACCCCCAAATTTACCCCATCAAAGACGATCAGCAGTTCTTTCTGGAAGTCTTGCAAGAAACCAAAGTCATGTTGGTTCAGGGCACGGGCTTTAATTGGTCAGCACCAGATCATTTCCGAATTGTGTTCTTGCCTCATTTGGATGATTTGCGCGAGGCCATTGACCGGATGGCCAAGTTTTTAGAAAAAGCGCGTCAGCGTTTTGGAACAGCCGTCTGATAACGCCGTTTAAGTGAGTAAACAATGAAACCGATTCAAGTTGGCCTGTTAGGCATGGGCACCGTAGGCAGCGGCACTTTCAATGTGCTGCAGCGCAATCAAGAGGAAATCAAACGCCGTGCTGGCCGTGCCATTGAAATTAGCATGGTGGCCGATTTAGATGTTGCCAAAGCCCAAGCTTTGTGTGGCTCCCATGTCAAAGTGGTCAGTGATGCGCGCCAAGTCATTGCCAACCCCGACATTGACATTGTGGTGGAGCTCATCGGTGGCTACGGCATCGCCAAAGCACTGGTGCTGGAAGCCATCGCGGCTGGCAAGCATGTGGTCACGGCGAACAAGGCTTTGTTGGCTGTTCACGGTACCGAAATTTTTGCAGCCGCCCATGCCAAAGGTGTGATGGTGGCATTTGAAGCCGCTGTGGCGGGTGGCATTCCCATCATCAAAGCACTGCGTGAAGGCTTGACCGCCAACAGAATTCAATGGGTGGCTGGCATCATCAATGGCACCACCAATTTCCTCTTGTCCGAAATGCGCGAAAAAGGTTTGGACTTTGATGTGGTTCTCAAAGAGGCTCAGCGATTGGGTTATGCCGAGACCGACCCCACCTTTGACATTGAAGGTGTGGACGCGGCGCACAAAGTCACTCTCATGAGTGCTTTGGCCTTTGGTATTCCTGTTCAATTTGACCAGGCCTACATCGAAGGCATCACCAAGCTGGGAGCCGCCGACATCAAATACGCCGAGCAGTTGGGCTATCGCATCAAGCTGCTGGGTATCACCAAGCGCACCGAAGCGGGCATTGAGTTGCGTGTTCACCCAAGCCTGGTGCCGACACAACGCCTCATTGCCAACGTGGAAGGCGCAATGAATGCCGTGATGGTGCAAGGCGATGCGGTGGGCACCACGCTTTATTACGGCAAAGGCGCCGGATCAGAGCCCACAGCCAGTGCGGTCATTGCCGACTTGGTTGACATCACGCGCCTGCACACTGCCGATCCATTGAACCGGGTGCCGCATTTGGCCTTCCAACCCAATGCCATGAGCAACTTGAAAATTTTGCCCATGTCCGACGTGATCACGAGTTATTACTTGCGCTTGCGTGTGGCCGACGAAGCCGGGGTGCTGGCCAAGCTGACAAGTCTGTTGGCCGACGCCAACATCAGCATCGATGCCGTGCTTCAGCGTGAGGCCGACCAAGTGAGTCAAGCGGGAGAAAATCAAACCGATGTGATCATCCTGACGCACGACACCGTTGAAGGCAAGATGAACGAAGTGTTGGCGCAAATGCAAGCATTGCCAACCGTGATGGCACCCATTACAAAAATTCGCAAGGAAGAATTGAACTGATGCGTTATTTGTCAACCCGCGGTCATGCAGACCGAAAAAGGTTTTGTGAAATTTTGCTAGAAGGCTTGGCCCCTGATGGCGGTTTGTACCTGCCTGAGGCCTACCCGCAAATATCGGCAGCCGAGTTGGCGCGTTTGCGTCAGGTTCACAACACACAGGGCTATGCCGCATTGGCCTATGAAGTATTGTCTTTGTACATCGATGACATTCCTGCCACCGATTTGCGCGCCTTGTGCGACAAAACCTACACCGAGGCCAGCTTTGGCACCCGTGAAATCGTGCCCCTAAAGGCGCTTCAAACCAAAGCAGCACCAGGCGCAAGCATTTACTTGGAAGCCCTCTCCAATGGGCCCACATTGGCCTTCAAGGACATGGCCATGCAGTTGCTTGGCAACTTGTTTGAGTACGAACTCACAAGGCGCAATGCGCAGCTCAATATCTTCGGCGCTACTTCCGGCGACACAGGCAGTGCCGCCGAGTACGCCATGCGTGGCAAAAAAGGGGTGCGTGTTTTCATGACCAGCCCTGAGGGGCGTATGAGTCCTTTTCAGCAAGCGCAGATGTTCAGCTTGCTCGATGCCAACATTCACAACATTGCCATACAAGGTGTGTTCGATGATTGCCAGGACATTGTCAAGGCCGTGAGCAACGATTTGGCATTCAAACACAAGTACAAAATTGGCACAGTCAATTCCATCAACTGGGCGCGCTTGTTGGCGCAAGTGGTCTATTATTTTGCGGGCTATTTTCAAGCCACGCAAAGTGACACGCAAAAGGTGAGCTTCAGTGTGCCAAGTGGTAACTTTGGCAATGTGTGTGCAGGCCATGTGGCCCGCATGATGGGCTTGCCCATCGAGCATCTGATCGTGGCCACCAACGAAAACGATGTGCTCGATGAGTTCTTTAGAACGGGTGTCTACCGTGTGCGAGGCTCTGCCGATACCCATGAGACATCCAGTCCGTCGATGGACATTTCCAAGGCCAGTAACTTTGAACGCTTTGTGTTTGACTTGCTCCATCGCGATGCAGAACGCGTCAAGCATCTTTTCCACGATCAATTGAACCAAACAGGTCAATTTGATTTGGGGCAAGACCCGCTGTTTGCGCAAGCCAAAACGCAATTTGGCTTCTTGAGCGGCAAGAGCACCCATGCCGATCGAATTCAAACCATTCAAACCATTTATGCTGACAATCACATCATGGTTGACACGCACACCGCAGACGGATTGAAGGTGGCCGTGCCTTTGGCCAAACCCAATGTTCCCATGTTGGTGCTGGAAACAGCATTGCCCATTAAGTTTGCCGCCACCTTGGTCGAAGCCTT
>CANFJC010000182.1 GCA_947447245.1 Comamonadaceae bacterium | reverse complement strand
CTTCAGCGCTGGCATGAATGTGGACCAACTTTTGTTGGGGCTTTGGAACTTCCAACAAGGTGTAACCGCTGGTGGTCATCTCGCCTAAGCGCGGGCCAATGGCAATGATCAAATCGCTGTCCTTGATGCGCTGGGCCAATTTGGGATTGATGCCAATGCCGACATCCCCCGCATACAAAGGGTGGAAATTGTCGAACGTGTCTTGAAAACGAAATGCATTGCCTACAGGCAATTGCCAATTTTCAGCAAAGCGCTGAAGGGCTTGGGCTGACTGAGGCGTCCACCCGCCTCCGCCCGCAATCACAAAAGGCCTTTGTGCCTGCAACAACATTTCACGCAATTGACGCAAACTGCCAGGATCACTCCAAGCCTGCACCGGCTCAATTTGAGGCAGCGGTCTGGAAGACACCTCATGGGTCAGCATGTCTTCCGGCAAGACAAGCACAACAGGGCCAGGACGGCCATTCATGGCCGTGGCAAAGGCGCGCGCCACGTACTCAGGAATTCTTTTGGCATCGTCGATGCGCTCTACCCGCTTGGCCATGCCTTTGGTGCTTGGGCCAAAGAAGGCACAAAAATCGACTTCTTGGAAAGCTTCACGGTCGCGGGTCTCAGTGGCCACATCCCCCACAAACAAGACCATGGGGGTGGAATCTTGAAACGCCGTGTGAACGCCAATCGAGGCATTGGTGGCCCCTGGCCCTCGGGTGACAAAACAAACGCCAGGACGACCCGTTAAACGGCCTTGTGCATCTGCCATGAAGGCGGCCCCGCCCTCTTGGCGGCAGGTGACAAACTGAATGTGGTCCTGATACTTGTGAAAACCATCGAGAACAGCCAGGTAGCTTTCCCCAGGCACCCCAAAGGCGTGGGTCACGCCTTGTGCAATGAGGCACTCAACCAGCAGATGGCCCCCCATTTGAGATGGCGTCTGCGCTTCATGCAGTTTGACTTTTTGATCGCTCATAGGGCCTCTTGTAGTGATGGCCGCATGATACTTTCAAAGCGCCAAGGGCGTCCGTGCCTGGCTGCCTCTTTAATTCACAACCCGATCGAATTTAAAGACGCCAGGCTCATTGACAGGGTCGACATCGACAGGAATAACCGACTTAGGCAAGAACTTGCCCTCCAAAAGCAATTTGGACAAGGGGTTTTCAATTCGTTGCTGCACGGCGCGTTTCAGGGGACGCGCACCAAACACAGGGTCGAACCCCACTTTGGCCAACTCAGCCACCGCTGCGGTTGAGACCTCCAAATGCAAATCCATCTTGGCCAATCGGGCCTCCAATATTTGCAGCTGAATTTTGGCAATCGACTCAATGTGCTTGGCATCCAAGCTGTGAAAGACCACTGTTTCGTCAATTCGGTTTAAAAATTCAGGTCGGAAATGGTTTTTGAGTTCGCCCCAAACAGCGTCTTTGATGTCTTCTCTGGGCTCGCCCACCATGGCCTGAATCAGGTGTGAGCCAATGTTGGAGGTCATCACAATGACGGTGTTTTTAAAGTCAACCGTGCGGCCTTGGCCATCGGTCAGGCGACCATCGTCGAGCACCTGCAACAGCACATTGAACACATCGGGATGGGCCTTTTCAACCTCGTCCAACAGCAATACAGAATAAGGCTTGCGACGAACCGCCTCGGTCAAGTAACCGCCCTCTTCATAACCCACATAGCCGGGGGGCGCACCAATGAGCCGAGCCACAGAATGCTTCTCCATGAACTCACTCATGTCCATGCGAATGAGATGATCTTCACTGTCAAACAAGAAACCCGCCAGTGCTTTGCACAACTCTGTTTTGCCAACGCCTGTGGGGCCTAGGAATAAAAAAGAGCCTGTGGGTCTTTGGGGATCTGACAGGCCAGAGCGCGAACGGCGAATGGCATGCGAGACTGCCGCAATGGCTTCGTCTTGCCCCACCACGCGCTCGTGCAACTTGACTTCCATTTGCAGCAATTTCTCGCGCTCACCCTGCATCATTTTGGACACAGGAATGCCCGTTGCACGGCTGACAACTTCTGCAATTTCTTCCGCGCCTACTTGGGTGCGAAGCAGCCTAGGTGCCGCGCCTGCTGCAGGGTTGAGTTCATTGGCTTGGGTTTCTTTTAGAAGCTTCTCGAGCTCTGGCAACTTGCCGTATTGCAACTCGGCTACTTTGTTGAAATCGCCCTTGCGCGTGAGCTCTTCAATTTGCTGGCGCAGTTGGTCAATCTTCTCTCGAACGTTTTGACTACCTTGAGCCTGGGCTTTTTCTGTCTTCCAAATTTCCTCCAAATCGGCAGCTTCTTTTTTCAAGCTCACGATTTCTTCTTCGATCAAACCCAAACGTTTTTGCGAGGCTTCGTCGGTTTCTTTTTTAACGGCTTCGCGTTCAATTTGAAGTTGAATCAAGCGCCTGTCTAGCTTGTCAATGACTTCAGGTTTTGAATCAATTTCAATTTTGATTTTGGAGGCCGCCTCGTCAATCAGATCGATGGCTTTGTCGGGCAAAAACCGATCGGTGATGTAACGGTGGCTGAGTTCAGCAGCCGCCACAATGGCGGGATCGGTGATGTCAACGCCATGGTGAATTTCATATTTTTCTTGCAGGCCGCGCAAGATGGCAATGGTGGCTTCGACACTGGGTTCTCCGACCAAAATCTTTTGAAAGCGCCGCTCTAGCGCGGCATCTTTTTCAATGTATTTGCGGTATTCATCCAAGGTGGTTGCGCCCACGCAATGCAACTCACCGCGCGCCAAGGCAGGTTTGAGCATATTGCCTGCGTCCATCGCGCCTTCGGCCTTGCCAGCACCCACCATGGTGTGCAATTCATCAATGAACACAATGGTCTGGCCTTCATCTTTGGCCAACTCATTGAGCACTGACTTCAGACGCTCTTCAAATTCACCTCTGAATTTTGCACCCGCCAGCAAGGACGCCATGTCCAAAGACAAGACCCTCTTGCCTTTCAATGAATCGGGAACTTCACCCGCCACAATGCGCTGGGCCAAGCCCTCCACAATGGCGGTCTTACCGACACCTGGCTCGCCAATGAGCACCGGATTGTTTTTGGTTCTGCGTTGCAAGACCTGAATGGCTCGGCGAATTTCATCATCGCGGCCAATCACAGGATCGAGCTTGCCCATGCGCGCGCGCTCGGTTAAATCCATGCAGTATTTTTTGAGAGATTCACGCTGCCCTTCTGCGTCAGCGCTGTTCACGCTTTGCCCGCCTCGCACAGCGTCCACGGCTGCTTCTAAACTTTGGCGGCTCAAACCAGCCGCCTTGACTGTGCGCGTCAATTCAGACTTGCCATCAGCGAGGGCCAACAGAAAGAGTTCACTGGCAACAAATGCATCACCCCTTTTGAGAGATTCTTTTTCGGCAGCCTGCAGCAATTTGACCAATTCAGGTCCAACCTGCACTTGATCTTGCCCCGTGACCTGGGGCAAACGCTCAACCGCGCTGCTTGCGGCTGACATGAGGGCAGTCATGTTGACACCCGCCCGCTGAAGCAAGGCCTTGGGGCCATCTTGCTGATGCAACATGGTCAACAAAACGTGTGCAGGATCGATGTAAGCGTGGTCTTTGGCCAAGGCCAAGCTTTGCGCGTCGCCCAGTGCTTCTTGAAACTTCGTGGTAAGTTTGTCCATTCGCATCTAAAACTCCTATTGCCCTTCATTTTGGGCCGATCAGGCTATTTTCAAGAGGCACCTGCAATTGAGCCTGGTAAGCCCGCTATGGCCCTAAAATGGGCATATGAACATTCACCAGATGTCGGTCCAATATGACGAACGCCAAGATCGCTTGGCGCTCAGGGTCAGCAACCAAGACAACCAAGAATTCAGGCTGTGGCTCACGCGGGCCATGACGCTGCGCTTGTTGCCGCATCTGCAAGCCTCAGTGGTTCAATTAGAAGCCCGCGACCCTCAAGTCATGGCCACAGACACCACCGCCCAACAAATGCTGGCCGAATTGAAGCGCGAGAATTTTCTGGCCAAAGCCGACTTTTCTACGCCATTCGTGTCAGAAAACCTCAACCTGCCCCTAGGCGAAACCCCCATGTTGGTCACAGATGTGCAGCTCAATCTGCACAACAGTGGCGGTTTGAATTTGTTGTTTCAAGACAAAAGCGGCGACAGCGCCAGCGGTGCATCGTGTGAATTCAATTTGCAAGCAGCTCTGTTGCATGGCTTATTGCATCTGATTGAGCAATCCCTCAAGAAGGCACAGTGGCAGCAACCCGACTTCTCGCAACGCTCAGAACACGTGGAATCGTCTCATTCAGAGCGCCCCAGCTACCGGCACTGACACACAGTCAAACTCAAGCCACGTTGCGCGACTGAATGCCCCAACGTGCCAGTGCGGCGTCATCGGCCACTCTGGCATCCACCCACTTCGCACCCTCAGGCGTGGCTTCCTTTTTCCAGAATGGCGCCTGCGTTTTCAGGTAATCCATGAGAAATTCACAGGCCTTGAAGCTCTCCCCGCGGTGCGCAGAAGACACCGCCACCAAAACAATTTGATCAGCAGGTTTTAACTCACCCACGCGGTGTACGACGTGGGCTTGATAGAAATCAAAACGTTGATGGGCTTCGTCAATCATGGCTTCAATGGCCGATTCGGTCATGCCAGGATAATGCTCTAGTGCCATTGAGACAATTTGATCTGCTGCATTGCCCGAGAGCAGACGGGTATCGCGCACTGTTCCGACAAAACTGCAGATGGCACCCACCCTGAGGTCACCTGCGCGCAGTTGGTCCAAGACTTGAGAAACATTGAAGTCTTCAGTTTGAATGACAACACGTGATTTCAAGCTTCACCCTCCGGTCACAGGTGGAAAAAAGGCCAACTCGGCGTTTTCTTGCAGCAACGCATCTTCATTGACCATGACCTGGTTCAAGGCCAAGCGAACCGAACGCTCACGACCCAAACAAGCGTAAGCGCCGCCGCGGTTGAGCAATTCATCTCGCACTTGACCCGCATTGAGTGCCGAGGTTTGAAGTTCTTCTTGCGAATGGCCAATGGCCTCGCGCAAGGATGCAAAAAAACGCAAGCTGATCTTCATTGAAGCCACTCAGAGAAAGGATAGAAACGCACCCAGTCGCCAGATTGAACCGCGTTCGAACCTGGGTTATCGACCACGCCATCGCCCCAAACCACCGAGGTTAAGACGCCTGAGCTTTGATTGGGGAACAGATCGAGACCCCCTTGTGCATTTCGCTTCACTCGCAAAAATTCTCTGCGTTTGTCGGGCTTGGGAAAATCAAAGTTAGCCTTCAAATGAAGCGGCTCAGTGTGTAATTTGACAACGCCCTGAAGGGCCAACAGAAAAGGTCTGACCAAAAGTTGAAAAGTGACAAAGCTTGAAACAGGATTGCCAGGCAATCCCATGAAGAAGGCCGAATGATCAGAAGCCTTTGATTTGAGAAAACCAAATGCAAACGGTTTGCCAGGCTTCATTGAAATTTGCCACAAATTCAAACCACCCAATGCTTCCACCGCCGGCTTGACATGGTCCTCTTCGCCGACAGAAACCCCGCCGCTGGTCAATACCAAATCGTGCTGCGAAGCCGCATCTTGCAATACCGACAAAGTGGCTTCAAACTTATCGGGCACGATGCCCAAGTCTGTGACTTCACAACCCAGCCTAACAAGCAGGGCGCGCAAGAAAAACCGATTGGAGTTGTAAATGGCACCGGGCCGCATGTTCTCGGGCGCAACATCGCCGGGCATGACCAATTCATCGCCCGTCGAAAACAAAGCCACTCGCGGTTTTCGAGTGACTTTCAACTGGGCCAATCCCATGCTGGCAGCCAAACCCAAAGCAGCAGGATCAAGGCGCGTGCCTTTTGGCAGCACCACAGCCCCTTGGGTGACATCTTCACCACTGCGGCGAATCCATT
>CANFJC010000181.1 GCA_947447245.1 Comamonadaceae bacterium | reverse complement strand
AGGCTTGCCAGTACATGACATTTTTCTCAGGACACGCCGGCATAGCTTGTGCAGTTGCGTGGTGCGGCATGAGGCTTGCCAAACTGAGGCCCACTGCACTCAACCAAAACTTTGTTTTCTTTTCCATTTTGTCTCCTGCATCTGGGTGATGGTGAATTTTTCTAATGCCGAAGCATCTGGCACACCGCCTCGGTCACTTGTTGCATGTTGGCATCGCCGCCTAAGTCACGTGTGTGCAACTTGGGGTTGGCGGTAACAGCCTCAATGGCCTGCATCAAACGCTGAGCCTGCTGATCCAAACCGATGTGTTCCAACATCATCACACAACTCCAGAAACTGCCAATAGGGTTTGCGAGACCCTTGCCCATGATGTCAAAGGCAGAACCATGAATCGGCTCGAACATAGAGGGGTAACGCCGCTCAGGGTCAATGTTGCCCGTGGGTGCAATGCCCAAGCTGCCAGCCAGGGCCGCAGCCAAGTCACTCAAAATATCGGCATGCAAGTTGGTAGCCACCAAAGTGTCCAGCGTTGCAGGGCGATTGACCATGCGTGCCGTACAGGCATCTACCAATTCTTTGTCCCAATGCACATCGGGAAACTCGGTGCTCACCTCTTTGGCAATTTCATCCCACATGACCATGGCATGACGCTGCGCGTTCGATTTGGTGACCACAGTGAGCAACTTGCGCGGCCGTGATTGCGCCAACTTGAAGGCATAGCGCATGATGCGTTGCACGCCCACGCGGGTCATCATGGACACATCGGTGGCCACTTCAATGGGGTGGCCTTGGTGCGCTCTTCCCCCTACACCTGCATACTCACCTTCGGAATTTTCACGAACAATGACCCAGTTGAGCTGCTCAGGTGTGCATCGCTTTAACGGGGCATCAATGCCCGGCAAAATGCGCGTTGGGCGCACATTGGCATACTGATCAAAGCCTTGGCAAATTTTGAGACGCAGTCCCCACAAGGTAATGTGGTCAGGGATTTGAGGATCGCCAGCGGAACCAAACAAAATGGCATCCATGGGCCGCAGTGCATCAAGGCCATCTGCAGGCATCATGACACCATGTTGTCTGTAGTAATCACCGCCCCAATCGAAGGATGTAAATTCAAAACCAAACTGACTTTGGCCTTGAGCTAGCGCCTCTAGAACAAGTTGCGAAGCAGGAATCACTTCCTTGCCAATGCCATCACCGGGGATGCATGCAATTTTGAATTTTTTCATTAGAAGATCAGATGGCAACCCGTTTTACTTTGCAAGAACTCTTGAGTGACACCAGGCGCCAACTCAATCACCTTGAGGCCTTCAGGCACCACATCCATCACAGCCAAATCGGTAATGATGCGATCAACCACGCCCACACCCGTTAAGGGCAAAGTGCACTGGTTCAAGATTTTCAAATCTTCAGTGCCATCTTTTTTCTTGGCCACGTGTTCCATCAAAATGATGACGCGCTTCACACCGGCCACCAAGTCCATGGCGCCGCCCATGCCCTTGACCATCTTGCCTGGAATCATCCAGTTGGCCAAGTCGCCCTTTTCGCTCACCTGCATGGCGCCCAAGATGGACAGATTGATTTTGCCGCCGCGAATCATGGCAAAGCTGTCATGGCTGCCAAAAATAGAAGTGCCCTTGATGGTGGTCACGGTTTGCTTGCCTGCATTGATGAGGTCGGCATCGACTTCATCTTCTGTGGGAAACGGACCAATGCCCAACATGCCGTTTTCAGATTGAAGCCACACTTCAATGTCGCTTGGCACATGGTTGGCCACCAAGGTGGGAATGCCAATGCCCAGATTGACATAAAAGCCGTCTTGCAGTTCGTGTGCGGCACGGGCCGCCATTTGGTCTTGACTCCAGCTCATGCTTAGACTCCTGCTTTCTCAGTGATGGTGCGTTTCTCAATGCGCTTTTCAGGGTGCTTGTTGAGAACCAAACGGTGAACGTAAATACCGGGCAAATGAATGTGGTCAGGAATCATGTCACCTGTTTCCACAATTTCTTCGACTTCCACGATGCACAGCTTGCCCGCCATGGCCACGGCGGGGTTGAAGTTGCGAGCAGTGAGGCGGAATTGAAGGTTGCCAGATTTGTCTGCACGCCAAGCTTTCACCAATGACACATCAGGCACCAAAGAGCGCTCCATGACATAAGTTTCGCCATCGAACTCACGCAATTCTTTGCCATCGGCCACCACGGTGCCCACACCTGTTTTGGTAAAGAAAGCCGGAATGCCAGCACCGCCGGCACGCAGCTTTTCGGCCAAGGTCCCTTGTGGCGTGAATTCCAACTCTAGCTCGCCTGCCAAGAACTGTCGCTCAAACTCTTTGTTTTCTCCGACATACGAGGAGATCATTTTTTTGATCTGACGGGTTTCGAGCAACTTACCTAAACCAAAACCATCGACACCCGCATTGTTGGAAATGGCGGTGAGGTTTTTGACACCAGAATCGCGCAAGGCTTCAATCAAAGCTTCGGGAATACCGCACAGGCCAAAGCCACCTACGGCCAGCAACTGGCCATCTGCCACGACGCCTTTCAGCGCCTCGGCTGCAGAAGGGAAAATCTTGTTCACAGGGCTCTCCTAAGAGGGGAATTCTTCAAAGTAAGTAGTGTAATAGGTGTTTAAAATCAGGAAACTGACAAGGATTGCCATGAACACGCCTGCTACAGCAAGCCCCAAAACCCAGCGCTACCCCGTGCCAGAGCTGAAAGATGTGCCCGAAGACATCCGCGCCAAAATTTTGGAAGTCCAGGAAAAGGCAGGGTTTGTACCGCAAGTGTTCTTGGCTTTTGCCCGCCGTCCTGCTGAGTGGCGCGCTTTTTTTGCCTACCACGATGCCCTCATGGTGCCAGAGTCCGTGGGTCGCACCAGCAATCTGACCAAGGGCGATCGGGAAATGATTGTGACCACCACCAGCGCAGCCAACAACTGCTTGTATTGCGTGGTGGCGCACGGCGCCATTCTGCGGATTTATGAGAAAAAACCCTTGGTAGCCGATCAAGTGGCAGTGAACTATCGCAAGGCCGATATTTCACCGCGCCAACGCGCCATGCTCGATTTCGCCATGAAAGTTTGTTTGCACAGCGACCAAATTGAAGAGGCAGATTTTGCGCCTTTGCACGCCGCAGGCTTTGACGATGAAGACATTTGGGACATTGCAGCCATCACGGCGTTCTTTGGACTGTCTAACCGCATGGCCAGTTTCAGCAACATGATGCCCAACCCAGAATTTTATTCAATGGGTCGGGTGCCCAAGCAAAAATAATGGGGTCATTTCATTCAGGGTGTTACCAAAGCTCTGATGTGATCAGGCAAAGTGACTGCTTTTTGCAGTGGAAAATCAACCCAGATGGTGGTTGCTCCGCCAGCTGCATACACAAGGCCTGGCTCACTCACCAACTCTAGGGTGCACCAGCTTTCAAAAGTGGTGCGGCCGGGATCACTCACATACATCTTGGCCAACACATTGCCTGGGTATTCCAGTTGTTTGTAAAAATTGCAAAACGCATTCACGATGACGGGCCCTTGGCCTTGTGGGTTGGGTTCACAGCCAATCGATTGAAAATAATCGATGCGCACTGTTTCCAGATACCGAAAATAAACGGTGTTGTTCACATGCTTCATGGCATCCATGTCACCCCAGCGAATGGGGATGATCATTTCGTGAACTTTTTTCTTGATTTCAGGTATTTCGAATTTCATAAGCGTTTGTCTCTGATGTGACGCAGGCAATGGGCTGTCATCCAGCTTCTGCCAATGCTTCGATTCTGCCTGTTCCGCGCTTAAAATGAGTCACCATGCCGACATTTGGCCATTCGACCCCTAACTTAATGCGAGTCTCCCCATGACACCCGAAGAGATTTTGAACACACACGGCCCCCGCGAATCGATGGCATACGACGTGGTCGTGGTGGGCGGCGGCCCTGCAGGCTTGTCTGCGGCCATTCGCTTGAAGCAGTTGGCACAGGAAAAAGGCCATGATGTTTCTGTGGTGGTTTTGGAAAAAGGCTCAGAACCCGGTGCTCACATTTTGTCCGGCGCCATCATGGACCCTATCGCCCTGACTGAACTCTTTCCGAAATGGAAGGAAATGGGTGCGCCGCTGAATCAACCGGTCACTGAAGACATCTTCTTGATGACCACCGAAACAGGTGCCACGCGAGTTCCTAATTTCACACTGCCCCCCTGCTTTCACAACGATGGCAACTACATCATCAGTTTGGGCAACTTCACCCGTTGGCTTGGCGAGCAAGCCGAGGCTTTAGGTGTTGAGATTTTTCCAGGCTTTACGGCCGCCGAAGTTTTGTACAACGAAGATGGCTCCGTCAAAGGCGTGGCCACTGGCAACTTGGGCATTGGCAAAGACGGCGAGCCCACAGACAACTTTCAACTGGGCATGGAACTTCACGCCAAGTACACCGTGTTTGCAGAAGGTGCGCGCGGTCACTTGGGCAAGCAAGTGATTGCCAAGTTCAAATTGGATGAAGGCAAAGATCCGCAGAGCTATGGCATTGGCATCAAGGAATTGTGGGAAATCGACCCCGCTCGCCACAAGGCTGGCTTGGCATTGCACAGCGCAGGCTGGCCGCTCGATGAAAAAACCTACGGCGGCTCCTTCCTGTATCACATGGAAGACAACAAAGTGGTGGTCGGTTTTGTTGTTGGTTTGGATTACACCAACCCTTGGCTCAGCCCCTTTGAAGATTTTCAACGCTTCAAAACGCACCCCAACATTCGTTGGTACTTTGAAGGCGATCAAGCCAAAGGCATTGCACCCGCCAAGCGCATTTCTTATGGTGCACGTGCCATTACAGCCGGCGGCATTTTGTCATTGCCCAAAACAGTATTCCCTGGCGGCGCCCTCATTGGCTGCGAAGCTGGCTATCTCAATGCCAGCCGCATCAAAGGTAGCCATGCGGCCATTAAAACGGGCATGTTGGCGGCTGAAGCGGCTTACGACGCATTGCAAGCGGGCCGTCAACACGATGAACTCAGTGCCTACCCAGAAGCTTTCCAAAAGAGTTGGCTCTTTACCGAACTGAACAAAGCTCGCAACTTCAAACAATGGTTCAAAAAGGGCCGCACCGTGGGCACCCTCATGACCGGCGTAGAGCAGTTCTTGTTGCGCGGCCACGTGCCATGGACCCTCCGCCGTACAGCGGCTGACCACACCTATTTAAAGCCTGCGGCTGAGTGCAAGCCCATTCAGTATCCAAAGCCCGATGGCAAACTCACTTTCGATCGCTTGTCTAGCGTGTTCATCAGCAACACCAACCACGAAGAAAACCAGCCCGCTCACCTCACCTTGAAGGATGCCAGCGTACCAGTCGGCATCAACTTGGCCAAGTTTGCTGGACCAGAGGCGCGTTACTGCCCTGCCGGTGTTTATGAGTATGTGAAAAACGAAGATCAATCCGATCGCCTGCAAATCAATGCACAAAATTGTGTGCATTGCAAAACCTGTGACATCAAAGACCCCACGCAAAACATCGTCTGGGTCACACCAGAGGGCGGCGGAGGTCCTAACTACTCGGGCATGTAAAAAGTACCCAGGGTTCTAAAGACCTGTTTATAATTTGAACCGTCAGGAGAGCGCTGTCTGTTTTCAAAACGGGCCGCCACCGAAGGCGCAGGAAGCTGAAATGTTTCTGAACGCTCAGGTACCAAGGACTGACAAACGTTAAAAGCTTTGCGCTTAGCTTGGCCTTTAACGCTTCCTCACTGGAGAGAGAGGGCGGGCCATCTGGTCGAACCCTCCACCGAAGGCGCAACCCGCAGTGGGTCTTTCTTTGAAAGACTCAACCGGCGAATCGCTCAGGTAAAGCGGACAGCGAGGGCAACCCATGATTTCGGTCATGGTTTTACTTTGCCCTTGGAGATTTCAATTGTCCGCTGACACCGCTTTGCT
>CANFJC010000180.1 GCA_947447245.1 Comamonadaceae bacterium | reverse complement strand
GACCTTTTCAACCAGCACCGCCAAATTTTGGCCTGCACGGACTTGCCCTATCAAACCGTGGGCGTAGAGCATGCCGCTGGATTGAAAGTGCACAGGTTCGGGGTCTAGGTTGGGCCTGTCTAAGTGATGCATCCAACCTGCCAGTTGTCCTTTTTGAATCTCATCACCTAATGCGAAGTGTCTTTCGAAATAGCCGTCCATCGGGGCGAAGACATAGGCTTGCGTGCCATGAATGCGCGTCCATTGCGTTTTTTCGCCTGGACAAGTTTCAATATTTGGCAAAACCCCAGTGTGTTTGAGCACTCTGTGCGTGGCTTCACGGGTGGCCCGAACAGAGTCTGCAGTAGCCCAACCACCCATGCCCATTTCGGCTGCAAGCATGGGAATGCCCTTGAAGGTGACATACCCTGCAGAGGTTCGGTAGTCGCCCATGTTGCTGGTCTGAACGGTGATGCCTACGCCAAATGCCTCCGCTAATCGGGCATTGGCTTGAATCAGCTCAGCAGGCATGCCTTCTGCCATGACCACATGGGCGCTTGGCTGAATAAACAAGGAGCGGCCACCCGCATGCAAGTCAATGTAGAAATTCGCTTTGCTGAAAAGATGGTCGGTGACATACCTGGCGATTTGCTGGGTCGGTAAGCCGTAGTCATCACCCGGAAAGACGCGGTTCAGGTTCAATTGATCGATGGGGGAGGTGCGGCGTCCCGCTTTTAAGGCTGGCGCATTGAAGGTGGGTAGCAAGATCAGTTGTCCGGCTACTTCGTGGGCTTCGATGTTGCGCATCAACTCCGAAATGACGATGGGGCCTTCATACTCGTCGCCATGAACCGCACCTGTCACCACCACCACAGGGCCTTTGCCATTTTTGATGGAAGCTGCAGGAAACGGAATCACGCCCCATGCATCGTCATCGGGTGAATGGGGCAAGTTCAGAGTGCCAATTTGCTTGCCGTCTTTGTCCCAGTCAATGTCGGTGAATACAGTGCTTGTCATGTCAATCCTGTGTTGGCTACCAATTTAAAACCACTCAATTTGGGGCCAGCCCCGCTTGGCGGCTTCCGCTCTCAACTTCACATCCCCTTGTGTCACGGTGGCGTGCGTCACGGCTTCTAAAAGCGGCAGGTCGTTGATAGAATCGCTGTAACCCCAAGTCTCAAGCTCAGTCCAGTCTAAAGCTTGCTCCTTGCACCACGCCTTAAGTCGGGTCACCTTGCCTTCGCGCATGTTCAGCACACCTGCCGTTTTGCCGGTGAACAAACCCTTTTGAATTTCGGCCTCTGTGGCAATGAGATCTTTCACGCCCAAGTGTTTGGCCGTCAGCTCTGTAATGAACCGATTGGTGGCCGTGGTCATGACCACCCGATCGCCCTGGGCTTGATGGGCTTTGATTTGTGCTTTGCCACCGGCGCACAATCTTGGCGCAACCCACACGCTTAAAAATTCTTGGCGCAGTGCCTCCCAGTCGGCAGGTGAGTGAAGTGTGAGGGTGCCAATGTAAAACTCACAAAACGCTTGAACATCCACTGCACCAGATTTGTAATCGCACGCCATGGCTTCGTTTTTGGCCGAGAAGATGGCTTTGTCGAGCAGACCTTTGTCAATGAGGAAATCACACCATAGCTGATCGCTGTCGCCATCTAGCAGCGTATGGTCTAAGTCAAACAAAGCCAAGCGCATGTCAGTTGCTGCGCAAGTGCCAAGCTTTGGGGCGTGTGAAAGTGGCCATGCCCTCGCGAGACAAAGTCAGGCCCATGCCTGAGTGACCATAGCCACTCCAAGGCAAGCGCGGGCTGACGCGGTCGCAGCAATTCCAATAAACAGAGCCCGCACGAACTTGGGATAGCACTTCTCGTGCGTGCTGCTCGTTGGGTGTGTAAACGCCAGCGGTGAGGCCATAGGCAGTGTCGTTCATAAGACGAATGGCCTCTGCATCGTCATTCACTTTTTGAATGCCGATGATGGGTCCAAAACTTTCGTCACGCATGAGAGACATGCTGTGGTTCACGTTGTCAAACACCGTGGCTTCAAACCAATTGCCTTTGCCGCCCATTGGGCCTTTGCTGCGTTGACCACCCAGCAAACAACGAGCGCCCTTGGCTTTGGCATCGGCGATTTGATCTTCCAATACTTTGAGTTGGGGTGCGCGGGTGAGTGGGCCCAGATAAGTATCGGCTGCCATGGGGTCGCCCATTTTGAAGCTGCGAACTGTGTCGACCAGTGCTTCCACGAATTTGTCATGAATGCTGGCATGCACATAAATACGTTCGACAGAACAGCAACTTTGACCCGCGTTGTACATGGCACCATCTGCCAATGATTGAGCGGCCGCCACAGGGTCGGCATCGGCGCATACATAGGTGGGATCTTTGCCGCCCAATTCCAATTGGAGCTTGGTCATGCGCGGCCCCATGATGTTGGCAATGTGCTGTCCCGTGGCCAAGGAGCCCGTGAAAAACATGCCATCGAGTTGTTGTGCCAGCAAAGCTTTGCCAGTGTCAGCAGCACCAATGAGGGTGGCAAACACGTCTTCGGGAATGCCCGCCTCGTGCAGCAAACGGGCCATCGCCAAACCGCTCATGGCTGCGAACTCTGACGGTTTGTACAAAATGGCGTTGCCCATGAGCAGGCCAGGCACAAACACATTGCCACCCACAAACCACGGATAGTTCCAAGCTGAGATGTTGCCAATCAAGCCAAGCGGAATGTGTTGAATTTGCTCGCACATGCCGTCTTGCTTGTAAACCGTTTCGGTTTTGAGAATGCCCTCTGCTTCTGCCAAGAAAAAATCGACCCGGCCTAAAAAGCCGTTCAGCTCATTGCGCGAATGTGCGAGTGGCTTGCCAGTTTCCTGGGTCATGGTTTTGGCCAAGTCGTCCAGTTGGGTTTGAACCAAACCGCGAAATGTTTGGATGCAAGCGATGCGTTGGGTAAGCGGTGTGGCAGCCCAGGCCGCTTGTGCATGGCGAGCCTTCTGCGCTTTGATGGCCACAGCCGCACCATCGTCAATGCGCAGTTGGGTGATGAGTTCTTCGGTGGCAGGGTTGTTAACGTCTAGCAATTTCATGAGGGTCCAATAAAGATCGAAAGAGGATCAAGAGAAGATCAAGTTCAAACAGGCGCTTCAAGGTTTACGCGTTTTGCTTGACACGCGCTGCATTCAAGAAGTCAGTCAGGATGGGGCTGTCGTCCAGCGTGCCCAAAGCTGGCTTGTGAAATTCTGGGTGCCATTGAACTGCGGCCACATAAGCATCGCCTTGGTGACGAATGGCTTCAGGAATGTTGTCGTGAGGGCAGAATGCTTCCACCACAAAGTTGGGGGCGAGATCTTTCACGCCTTGGTGGTGGATGCTGTTGACTTTGGCCATTTTGGCGCCACCCAGCAATTGAGACAGTTTGCTGGTGGGAGCAAATTGAACTTCGTGGATGTTGAGATCGTATTGAACGCCGTCTCGGTGCTTCAAAGCATCGGGTTTTTGGGTGGCAATGTCTTGGTAGAGCGTGCCGCCAAATGCCACATTGATCATTTGCATGCCGCGGCATACGCCCAGCACCGGTTTGCCTGCCGCTACAAAGGACTCAATGAGTTTTTTCTCATAAGCATCGCGCACACGGTCGCCAGTCCAACGCGGGTTCATGACTTCTTCACCATAACTGCCGGGCCACACATCGCTGCCGCCCATGAGCACCACACCATCTAACCATTGGGCGTATTCAGAAATTTGCGCATCACCCACTTGGGTATTGCCTTCTGGTGATGGAATCATGACTGCCAAGTCGCCTTGCGACATGACCCAATGCGCGACCGACTGCTCAATGTATTGAAGCGTTTTGCCCTTGAAGATCACGCGCTCGTTGTCTGGATGAAAGAAGCATGCAGAGATGCCAATTTTGAGACGTTTGGAATGAGATGACATGAGGAAGGTTCAATCCAAAATTACATGGCAGCCTTGAACAGCTTCTCGAAATCGGCTGATGTGCAAGGGCGTGGGTTGGTTTGGTGGCAAATATCGGCAGTGGCAATTTCAACCAAGCGTGCCATGTGTTCTGGTTTGACGCCGTGCGAAGACAAAGTACCCGTGATGCCAATGGACGCTTTCAATTCTTTGAGCCAAGCCACAAAAGCACTGCCGCCACCTTGGACCTTGCAGACATGTGCCAGCTCGTTGAATTTTTCGGGTACAGCTTCGTAGTTCCAGGCCATCACCACATCGATCATGAGCGCGTTGGCCAAGCCATGGTGCATGTCAACCACGGCACCCAGTGCGTGAGCGCAAGAATGCACGGCACCCAAATCTTTTTGGAAGGCAATGGCGCCCATCATGGACGACATCATCATGTCGCTGCGAGCCTTGAGGTTACTGGGTTCATGCACAGCCGTGTGCAGCGCTGCTGCGCCAATGCGCGTGCCTTCTAAAGCTATGCCGTCGCACAAGGGGTGGTAGGCGGGCGACAAATAACTTTCGATGTTGTGCGTGAGGGCATCCATGCCTGTGGCTGCCGTGATCTTGCTGGGCAAACCCACGGTGAGTTCGGGATCGGCAAACACCGTTTGGGCCAACAACTTGGGATGGAAAATAACGCGCTTCTGATGCGTATCGTCTTCACTCACCACGCTGGAGCGGCCCACTTCAGAGCCAGTGCCTGAGGTGGTGGGCAATGCCACAAAATAGGGCAAGGTGCCCGAGATGCTGCGCACCTTAGGGTGGTCCCATGCGTATTCCAAAATGGGGCCGTCGTGGGTGGCAGACAAGCCCACCACTTTGGCAACGTCAAGCGATGCGCCACCGCCCAAGCCAATGACGCAATCGGCGTTATGGGCTTTGAAAGCGACGCCACCCGCTGTGACTTGAGATGCGGTGGGGTTGCCATGCACACCAGCATAAACAGACACATCCAAACCCGACAAATGGCCAAGGAACTCTGCCATCAAGGGCAAATCTGCCATGGCTTTGTCAGTCACGATGAGGGGGCGCTTAAAGCCTAAATTTTTTAAATGAGGGCCGACCAACTTGCGTGCACCCACGCCAAAGTGAGTGGGTGTGGGGAAAGAAAATTTTTCAATGCTCATGAGATTGTCCAGTTTGATCTGAAGGGTTCAATTAAATAATTTCGAAATAGCGTTTGAGTTCCCAGTCGGTGACGCCATCTAGCCATTGTCGCCATTCCCATTCACGGGTGGCCGCAAAGTGATCTACAAATGTATCGCCTAACCAATCGCGAGCCACTTTGGACTGCTGGAAATTGCGGGTGGTTTCAATCAAAGTGCGGGGCGCGCGAGGGATGTTTTCAGCCCCGCCATTGGTGCCGTGGATGGGAGGCGCGGTGAGCTTCATGCCTTTTTCTACGCCATCCAAGCCCGCTGCAATGACAGCGGCCATGGCCAAGTAAGGGTTGACATCTGCGCCGGGGCAACGTGTTTCAAGTCGCGTAGATTTAGGCGAGCCCCCAATGACGCGAAAACTGGCGGTGCGATTGTCAACACCCCAAGTGGGTTTGACGGGTGCCCAAAAGCCATCGACCAAGCGCTTGTAGCTGTTGATGGTGGGCCAGAACATGGGCGCAAATTCCATGAGGTGGGCCACTTGGCCTGCCAAATAACTTTCAAACATTTTGCTCATGCCGTGCCGGCCTTTGGCATCGGCAAACAAATTCTTTTTGCCGTCGCTCAAGCTTTGGTGAATGTGGCCACTGCAACCCGGATAAGCGGCATTCCACTTGGCCATGAAGCTGGGCATGATGCCAAAGCGCGCGCCAATTTCTTTGGTGCCTGTTTTGAACAAAATCGCACGGTCGGCTTGTGTGAGGGCATCGCTGAAAGCAATGGCCGCTTCATAAACGCCTGGCCCCGTTTCTGTGTGCAAGCCTTCAATGGGGACGCCAAATTGCAGCATCTCGTCTTGGATGGCATTGAAGAACTCGCGATTTT
>CANFJC010000179.1 GCA_947447245.1 Comamonadaceae bacterium | reverse complement strand
GGTGATGGGCATGAAACTGCTCAAAACAACTGAGAATCCAGACTACAAATACTCATTGGCTTTTGTGGGTTATGGCAGCAACCCTGACCATGCAGAACTTGAACTCACCTACAACTGGGGCGTAGAGACCTATGACATGGGCACTGCCTACGGCCACTTGGCCATTGCCGTGCCAGATGCTTATGCAGCCTGCGACAAAATTCGCAATGCGGGCGGCAAAGTGACGCGTGAAGCAGGGCCCGTCAAAGGCGGCACCACGGTCATTGCTTTCATCACCGACCCCGACGGTTACAAAGTGGAATTGATTCAGCGCGACTTTTCTTAATTCAAGGTAGCACGCTTCAATTGACTGGCCTCACGGGCCAGTTTTTCTATGCGCGCCCAATCTCCTTGAGCCAGCGCATCTGCAGGCACCAACCATGAGCCGCCCACGCATGCCACATTGGACAGGCTCAAAAACTCGGTCGCGTTTTGCGGTGTGACGCCACCGGTTGGACAAAACCGCACATCAAAGAAGGGTCCGCTCCAAGCTTTGAGCATGGCCGGGCCACCCGCTTGCATGGCCGGAAAAAACTTCAACTCGGTCAAGCCATCTGC
This sequence comes from Comamonadaceae bacterium, assembly GCA_947447245.1. Taxonomy (GTDB): domain Bacteria; phylum Pseudomonadota; class Gammaproteobacteria; order Burkholderiales; family Burkholderiaceae_C; genus Limnohabitans_A. The sequence continues at coordinate 5,369 of CANFJC010000179.1, read as the reverse complement.
TTGCGCCATCATGATTTCGCTGCCTGTGGCCACTCCCGGCAACAATGCCAAACCTTGATCGCGGCAAGCTTGGCCCACCGCCGATGTATAGCCAGCACTCACGGCAAACTTGGCACCCGCATTGGCCGCTGCTTTCGCATCTGCAGCACTGCGAACTGTGCCTGCACCCACGATCGCCTCGGGCACTGCTTTGGCAATGGCCTCCATGCAAGCCAGCGCTTGTGGTGTTCGCAAAGTCACTTCTAGCATGCGAATGCCACCTGCCACCAAGGCCATCGCCATGGGCACGGCATGCGCCACATCGTTCAACACAATGACGGGAATCACGGGCGCGTCTTGCATCACTTGCAAGGCGGAAAATTGTGGCATCTTCATCTTCGTCCAAGCCATGTACAGGCCCTTTTTTAGCGTTCAGCGCATGCTAGCGCAATCTTGTAACTTTGTTACATACAGAATGGTAACTCGACATGGCACACTTTGGCGCAATGAAGTGACAGACTGCTTGCGAATTTCAATTCAAAAAAGTGCCCAATGCCGCAGCTTTGGCTTCAAAATAGCCATTACAAATTCACGCGACTTACTTTGAAGTTCCCTGACCCCCCTCACTCTGACAGGCCCGATCAATCACTCAGTGCCCCTACCAAAGAGGCCCTGTTGGCACATTGGCCCCATTCGCAAGACCTGTGGATTTTTGGTTACGCTTCCTTGATCTGGCGGCCAGAATTTGAGGTCCTTGAAAGTCACATCACCAAAGTTCAAGGTTGGCACCGTGCTCTCAAGATGTGGAGCCGTGTCAATCGCGGAACGCCAGAATGTCCTGGCTTGGTGTTCGCCTTGCTATCCGGGGGCAGTTGCCAAGGCATGGTGTTTAGAACGCCGGCCAATCAAGTCAAACAGACGGTGGAGAACTTGTGGTTTCGCGAAATGCCCAACAAGGTTTACACGCCGCGTTGGCTGCAATGCCCCACCCCCAATGGGCCTGTCAATGCTTTGGCCTTCACATTACCAAGAAGCAGCCCCAGTTACACGGGTACGCTTTCCCCTGCGCAATATCAACATATCTTTCAAAATGCAGTAGGCCGATACGGCAGCACCTTAGACTACGCTCAAGAAACTTTGAACAGCTTGAAACAAAACGGCATTCACGACAAGTCGCTCGCGGCCTTGTTGGATCACGCCAAGGACTGAAAATGAACATTGCAGATTTGCGCAAAAGTTATGAAAAAGCCGAGCTGAGTGAAGACGCTTGCGCCTCTGACCCGTTGAAACAATTTGAACGCTGGCTAAACGAAGCCATTCACTCAGAAGTGCCCGAGCCCAATGCCATGACCGTGGCCACCGTGGCCAGCAACATGCGCCCCAGCACACGGGTGGTTCTGATCAAAGGCTACGACGAACGCGGCATTGTTTGGTACACCAACTACGACAGCCGCAAGGGACAAGAGTTGGCAGGGAATCCTTTTGCGGCATTGCAATTTCACTGGGTCGAACTCGAACGTGTGGTTCGCATTGAAGGTCGCATGGAAAAAATCAGCGACGCAGAAAGTGATGCCTATTTCCACAGCCGCCCTCTTGACTCGCGCATTGGCGCTTGGGCCTCACCACAAAGCCAAGTGATCGATGGCAGAACCGTGCTGATCACCAACGCTGCCAAGTACGCAGCCCAATTCATGTTGAACCCACCGCGTCCACCCCACTGGGGGGGTTATCGTTTGATACCCGATGAATGGCAGTTTTGGCAGGGCCGCAAAAGCCGCCTTCATGATCGATTGCGCTATCGCTTGAATGAAGGCGATTGGCTTCGCGAACGCTTGGCCCCTTAAAAGGAAGCCACCACACCCAACTTCAAACTTCGTCCTGGCAAAGGTGATTTGCCAGGTGCAGTGGATGTCAAGATAGAGGTGGCGCTGTAGGCCCATTGATTGCTGAGGTTATCTAGCCTTGCAAACCAATTGAGTGTCGTGCCAGAAACGTTTTGCTTGTAATTTAAATGGCCATGCCACAAGGTGTAAGCCGCAGTTGAAACGCTGCCAACTGGCACACGAAGCTGCGCGGCATGCCAATCAAATCCCAAGCGCGCACTCCACGGACCTGAGCTGTGGATCAAACTAGTGCCCCACCTGAAAGGGGAAATGCGAGGTAAGGGTTCATGGGTGCTCAAATTTTGCGCTCTGACTGAATCAGCCTTGAGCGCCAAATCCAGCGTACCTGAACCCTGCAACAAACGCCACTGCCCAGAGGCTTCCATGCCCGAAAACTTTGCGCGAACGCCTTGGTACAGTTGAACAGGCAATTCATCTTGAATCTCCTGCGTTCCCATCAGCCCAATGAAATTGGCAAAACGACTTTGAAATACAGCGACTCGAAATTGATCCGTCGATTGCTGCCACTGTGCAGACAGGTCAACACTGTTCGCTTTTTCCAAACCTAGGTTTGAGTTACCTTGCTCCCACGAAGCGGTGGCGATGTGGGGGCCATTGGCAAACAATTCATAATCTTTGGGTGCGCGTTCTGTGCGCGATACATTGGCACTCAAGCGCCACTGCGGCATGACTTGCCATGCCGTTGAAGCGGCCCAACTTTGCGGTGCAAATTTCCGCGAGCCAATTTCAAAACGATCGACTGTGGGATCAGGATTTCCCAGCGATTCAACAGACACCTGCTCTCGGCGCAAGCCCACATTGAAACTGGCCTTGCCTGTCGTGAATTCTTCAATCGCAAACAGCGCTTGAGTGCGCGTTTTGCTGAAGGGCGCAAAAGCTTCGGCACCATCTGCTGAAAATTGTGCTTGCTCAGTTTGCCATCCCCAAACGCCTTCCCATGCACCATGGCTTGTGCGCCATGCATGATGCCGTGCCTGCACACGAATGTCATGACCTTGATTGGCAAAGACTGTTCCAGCTTGTCCCGCATCAAACTCTGTGTGTTTGTATTTGGTTTGACTGGCCTGGAAATTCAGACTCTGAAAAAGGACAGACTCAGGACGCCATTCGCCTTCCAATGCTCCGCGCTCAGACTTCATGCCAATGCTGACTTGGTCTTCTGCCACGGTGCCATATTGGCTAAGGTAGCTGTTCATGGAAAGGCCCAAATAGCCTTGATCCATGAAAACACTGGCACCCACTGCACCCCCCTCAGAGGCGCTGGCTGAATTGCACATGCGATTGGAAATTGCTGGAGACCCTGGCTTTGAACAAGCCAATGCTTTCGGCACTTTCACATCGCCAGTTTGTCGATCAAATGCGTCTGCATGAAAAACCCAATTGCCTAGACCCGCTTCTAGCAATGCGCCCTTGCTGCGTTCATTGTTGCCGGTTGCCCCTTGCAACTGTGCCTTCCCCAGCACACCGTCCATAGGCTTGCGAGGAATGCGGTTGTCGATGATGTTGACAACGCCGCCAATTGCACTACCACCGTATTGCAAAGACGCCGGCCCTCGCAAGACTTCAATGCGTTCTGTGCTGAGCACATCCGTGGGCACAGCATGGTCATAACTGAGCGATGAAACATCCATGCTGCCACCGCTGTTGCTCAGCACCCTGATTCGATCGCCGTCTAAGCCGCGAACAATAGGACGGCTGGCGTTCGGGCCAAAGTAGGTGCTGCTGACGCCTGGCAAATTGTTCAGTGTTTCGCCCAAAGTACTTTGCCCTTGTTGCGTCAGCGCCATGCCCGACAAACTGCTGACGTTGTTGGCATTTTGCGCTTTGGACAAGGGGTTCCCAGTCACCACCACTTCTTCAACCGACTGCGCCAGCGCGCCAGAATTGAAAACAACATTGACGACCAGCAAGACAAGGCTAGCAGGCCATGCATAGAAAATACCTTCAGGAACTAAAGAAGTTCCTTTCAACGAAGAAAATTGAAACATGACTGTCCTTTGAAAACGAAAAGACGCTTGCGCCTAAGGCCAAGCGAGATCTAACCTTCATCAAAGAAAAGCAGGTGGTGCGCGTGCCGAAAAAGAATGTGCGAGCTTTTGGGCTCGTGATGCGATGGACGACCATTTCAGATCGGTTTCAGGTTCAATCGGAGTCAGTTGAAATTCAAACGCTTGCGCTGTATCACCAGAGCCCAAATGATCTAGCGCCTGACAAACAACAGAGCCCTCGGCGTGTTCACTGAAAAGGCTTTGCTCAGAAGCGACATTCGACTTTAAGCCGTGAATGGTTTTGTGAATTTGCCCCCAAGCAGGCGCGAGCATCACAGCACTGATCAACAGTGCTTGCAAAAACCATCGCAGCTTGGTCTGAATTTTCACGCCGCCTTCGTCCATTCAGAAAAGGTTTTCTTAAACTTCCAAACTTTGGGCGCGGCCACAGCCATGCAATAGCCTTGGGTTGGATTGCGCTCGAAGAAGTCTTGGTGATAGTCCTCTGCAGCAGAGTAGTTGTCCAAATTCAGGACCTCGGTCACAAGCGGTGATTGAAAAATCTGATCTGCCTCGATTTCGGCCATGATGGCCTTGGCGACTTCGGCCTGCTCTGGCTTGGTAAAGTAAATGCCACTGCGGTATTGCGTACCGCGGTCATTGCCTTGCCGATTCAAGGTGGTGGGGTCGTGAATCACAAAGAAAATTTCCAACAAGACCCTGGTGCTGATGATTTGAGGGTCGTATACCAGCCTCACCACCTCGTTGTGACCCGTCTGACCTGAGCAAACCTGCTCATAAGTGGGGTGGCGGGTTTGGCCATTGCAATAGCCCGATTCAACATCCAAGACACCTTTGACCTGGACAAAGACGGCCTCAGTGCACCAGAAGCAACCGCCCCCGAGGACCAAAGTTTCAGCGTGAGATGGTATTTGCATGGGCCTATTTTGACCCAGAATCTGGCTCCCCTGCTTAAAAGCCCCGCCACAAACAGGCACTTGTCAGCGATTCAGTAGGCTTAATGATGGAACAGTGCCATGGAACATTTCGCATCGCGATAAAATGCAGGATCTTTGATGTTTGACGGATTTAAATCATGAAGCCTTCTTTTCAGTGGCAAGACCCCTTTTTGCTTAACGCACAACTGAACGATGACGAAAGAGCCATCGTCGATGCCGCCCATGATTTCTGCCAAGAAAAATTGCAGACTCGCGTGTTGATGGCGGCTCGCCATGAAAAATTCGACCGCGAAATCATGAACGAATTTGGCAGCATGGGCTTTTTGGGCTCCACCATCGATGGCTATGGATGCGCAGGCTTGAACTACGTCAGCTACGGTTTGGTGGCACGCGAAGTTGAACGCGTCGACAGCGGCTACCGCAGCGCCATGAGCGTGCAAAGCTCCTTGGTCATGTTCCCTATCCACGAATACGGCTCAGAAGCACAACGCCAGAAATACTTGCCTAAATTGGCCACAGGTGAATGGGTAGGTTGCTTT
>CANFJC010000178.1 GCA_947447245.1 Comamonadaceae bacterium | reverse complement strand
TGTGGGCTTGTCCACGGCTTGGCGTTTGATGCAAGACGGCTGGCAAGTGAGCGTCATTGAAGAAAGTGCGGCGCCTGGCTTGGTCACCAGTTATGCCAATGGTGCGCAACTGTCCTACAGCTATGTGGCGCCTTTGGCCGAGCCTTCCGCGATCACGAGTTTGCCCAAGTGGCTGCTTCAAAAAGATGGGCCCCTGCACATCCATCCCTCACTGTCACCGCATTTTTTGCGATGGACTTTGAGCTTTGCGTTGCACTGTACTAGCGCCAGAGCGCATCAAACCACCCGCGATTTGCTGGGCTTGGGGTATTTGTCGCGTCGGGTTTTAAGAGAATGGCTGGCCGATGTGCCCGCCAGTTGGGCCACAGCAGCAGGCTTAGATTACCGCAGCAATGGCAAGTTGGTGGTTTTTCGCGACGCAAGCGCATTGGCTTCGGCCAACGCTCAAGTGAACTACCAGCGCAGTTTGGATGTGGGCTGTGAGCAGCATGTGCTTTCGCCATCTGAATGTGTACAAACAGAACCTGCGCTTGCAGGCATGCAAAGCAAGCTGGTCGGCGGTATTTACACGCCCTCTGAAGATGTGGTCGACAGCCATGGCCTGTGCAAGTACCTTGAGCGTTTGATTGTGTCGCGCGGTGGCAAGTTGCATTACGACACGCGCATCACGGGCGCTGTTCTTGAGGGAAGTCGCTGCATTGCTCTAAAGCTCAAGTCTCAGAGCATGGCGTTGCAAGAGGCGCAGGCCGAACAAGCGGCAGACACGACAGAATTCAAAGCAGACTATTTTGTGGTGGCAGCAGGGCTGAGCAGCCGAGAGTTGCTGCAAAAATTTGACACCCGTGCGCCCTTGTTGGGGTTAAAAGGTTTTTCCATCACGCTAGATTGCGAACAGGGCATCGCACCTTCGATGTCCATCACCGATAATCATCACAAAATTGTGTTTGCCAAATTGGGACATCGTTTGCGCGCAGCGGGCATGGTCGACCTGGGACGAGAAAACAGAGAGGTCGATGCCAATCGCATTGCCGCCTTGATTCAACAAGCCCGCGACAATTTTCCAGATGCCGGTGATTACAGCAAGGTGCAAACTTGGGCTGGCCTGCGCCCAGCGACACCTTCAGGTCGCCCTATCATTGATCAAACTGCTTTTGAGAATGTCTATGCCAACATAGGGCATGGCACCTTAGGACTGACTTTGGCAGCAGGCTCTGCTGATATGTTGGCAGACAAACTGGCAGGCCGCACCAGCAGCCTGCCATCAGCAGCTTTCACTTTCAAAGCTGCATAGAACTTGGAAAGCCTGAGCCGGCTTAGACCACCTCTGTGGTCTGCGATTGAATTACATGTGGTATTCGACGATCAGGACAGGTGTTGTGGCTGTGCAGCTGTTTTTCTTGAATGACTTGGCATTGTTGCAACCAAACTTGTTGTTCCAATATTCAACACCAACACCTGCTTTCAAGCCAGCCTTAGGACCCGCTACATCGATCATGTAAAGCGCACGGCCCAAAGTTTCAGTTTTGGTTTCATCGCCAAATCCATCTTTGCCTTTAGCGCCCACGATGTCCAAAAAACCTGTGAAGGCACCCGGCCCCATGCCAACAGCCCATGCGGTGGTGAAAACGGGCGCGGAGGAGAAGCTCACGTCCTTGCCCACAACGCCGTTGTGATTGGATTCTTTCATCACCTCAAGGCCCACATCCCAGAAGCCAGCCGTAACGGGCATGGCGGCACTCATGCCCAAACGCACTTTGCGCGGTGCTGGTGCAAAAGTGGTGTTTTTGGTGCCTGCGTCAAAACGAGCAATCAGGCTTAGATCTTTGGCGATGCCATAGCCGCTCTTGTTGCCTGTCATGGCGCTCAAGGAGAAGCTGCGCTTGTAAAAACCATACCATTCTTGGGCGCCGCTTGGGCCCTTGTTGCTAGGGTCGATGCTGCTGGACTTGAGCAAATCGATGGTGAAGAAGTTAGAGCCCATGTTGTCGCCACTCACATGCGTGAAGCTCATCACGTTCTTCGATACGCTGTCGGTCACGCCAGGCTCGGATTGCTCAGAAACGTAGCGCATGCCCACAGAAGTGTCGCTCCAGTTGGCCGCTTGCACAGGCGCAATGGCCATGCTTGCCAGCATGGCCAAACCAGCTGCAATAGACAAACAAGATTTGCTAGAAATCGAGGAAGAGGCAAGTGTTCGTGACATGAAAGGTCCTTTGTATGCACCAAAATGGTTGATAAGATTAAGTTGAAGACTCAACCCAAGCTCATCAGCAAAAGACGTACCAAGTCAAGTTTTCAGGGATATCCTGCTGGATTCTGGGACTGCCAGCGCCAAGTGTCTTGGCACATGTCATCCAATGATTTCTCGGCATTCCAATTCAAGGTGCTTCGTGCACGTTGAGGGTCTGCCCAATAAGCGGCCACGTCGCCCTGGCGACGCGGCGAAAGTACAAAGGGCAAATCTCGGCCACATGCCTTGCTGAATGCGCGGTGCATTTCAAGCACACTGATGCCTTGCCCACTGCCTAAATTAAAAACGTGGTGGCCCCTTCGATCATGAGCGTAGGCGAGCGCCGCAATGTGTCCACTGGCTAAGTCGGTGACGTGAATATAGTCTCGAACCCCTGTACCGTCTGGCGTTGGGTAGTCGGTGCCAAACACATGCAAGGCTTCTCGCCGTCCCACCGCAACTTGCGCAAGAAAGGGCATGAGATTATTGGGAACGCCCTGTGGATCCTCCCCCATCAAACCGCTAGGGTGTGCGCCTACAGGATTGAAGTAGCGAAGCGACGTCATTGACCAAGTGGTGTCCGAAACCGCTACGTCGGCCATGATCTGATCCACCATCAACTTGCTTTGTCCATATGGATTGGTAGGCGAAGTGGGCACATGTTCGTTCCAAGGCGGTACAGAAGCGTAGCCATACACCGTGGCCGAAGAACTGAACACCAATGTTTTGACATGACACTGCTTCATGGCCTCCATGAGCACCACGCTGCCATGCACATTGTTGTCGTAGTACTTCAAGGGCATGCTGACCGATTCACCCACGGCTTTCAAGCCGGCAAAATGAATGACCGCTTCAATCGCGTGCTCTTTTAAAACCTGTTGAAGCAAATCGGCATTTCGCACGTCGCCCTCTATAAAAACAGGGCGAGTACCAGTGATTTGTTGAATGCGGTCTAAAACGCTGATTTTGGAATTGACCAAAGAGTCAATGATGACAGGCTGCCAGCCTCTTTCTATCAACTGCACACATGTGTGACTGCCGATATAGCCGGTACCACCTGTCACCAAGATCTTCATGAATTAATTCCAGGAAACCGCAGCCATGTCGTTGGCAAAAATAGGTGAGCTGGACCACAAGCCTTTGAGTCCTTTTTTGTACACCGCTGTGTTGGTGGCATTGAACAAGAACACATTGACCGCGTCATTGGCAATCATGCGCTGCATGTCGCCAAACAACTTGGTGCGGTCTTTGGCGCCGGTGGTGGCAGAGTGCTTGGCTGCCAAATCGCGGAAGGGTTTGCTGTCGTAGCCCCAGTAGTACTGAGGGTTGGCGTAGGCCATGTAGTCGAGGGGTTCGACGTGGTTGATGACGGTGAGGTCAAAGTTGCCTTTGAAAGCGCCGCCCAGCCACTGAGCCCATTCCACATTTTCAATTTTCGCCACGATGCCCACTTTGGCCAACTGCGCTGCCAAAATTTCACCACCTTTGCGCGCGTAAGGTGGCGGCGGCAAAGTCAGGGTGACGTTCAAAGGCGTTTGTACACCGGCTTCTTTCAGCAGGGCCTTGGCTTTTTCAGGATCAAAAGCATATTGGCCAGTGAGATCGACATAGCCTGCATCTGTGGGGGCCATGTGGCTGCCAATGGGTTTGGCCAATCCTTCAAACACGCCATCAATGAAAGCATTCTTATCGATGGCGTGAGACAAAGCGCGGCGAACGCGGACATCGTCAAAAGGTTTCTTTTTGTTGTTGATGGTCATGATGCCTTTGCCGGCGGTGCTGCCCATTTCAACTGCAAAACGCTTGTCTGATTGAAATTGCTTCAAGCTTTGGGGCGACTGAAAGCGAGGCATACCGTCAATGTCGCCGGCCAACAAGGCGGCCACTTGTGCAGACGAGTCGTTGATGAAGCGGAAGGTGACCTTTTTGAGCTTGACGTTGGCGGCATCCCGGTAGCCATCCCACTTGGTCAAAGTAACAGCGGTGCCTTTGGCCCAGTTTTCTAATTTGTAAGGCCCAGTACCAATAGGCTTGGTGGCGGCACTGTCAGCAGAATTGGGATGCAAAATGACTGCAGTGTTCTCGCCCATGCGGAATAAGAAATTACCATCGGGGTTGGTCAAAACCAAGACCACGGTGTGTGCGTCGGGTGTAGAAATGTGGCTGATGTTGTTGAACACAGCACCCTTGGCTTTGTTGGTGCTCTTCTCGGCTTTGGCGCGATCGAAGCTGAACTTCACAGCGGCTGAGTCGAAGGGCGCGCCATCTTGAAACTTCACGCCTTTGCGCAATTTGAAAGTGAAGGCTTTGCCATCGGCATCCATGGTCCAACTTTCGGCCAGCAAAGGCGTGATGGAACCATCGACATTGATTTTGGTCAGGCCTTCTAAGATGTTGTAGTGCACCACTTCACCAATGGCTGCGGCTGGCGCAGTGGTGGGGTCTAGGCTGGTAGGTTCCAAAATCATGCCTACCACCACGCTGTCTTTTTTGGACTGTGCTTGAGCGGCAGGGATTGCCAGAGACATGCTGGCTGCAGCAAGCAGTGCCAGGCCTAATTGGCTCAACTGACGACGCGTTGAACGAGGTGCTTGTGTCATGAAAAACTCCTTCATCAAAAAATTAGACTGATACGGAACTGCCTAGATTGCATGGCGGGGCTTCATTTTGAATAGCCTGGAATGGCCGCCAACAAAGTTTGAGTGTAAGCATGCTGAGCGTTTTGGAAAATCTCTTTCGCCGTGCCTGCTTCAACCACCTGTCCTTGCTGCAAAACCATGACATCGTCGCACATCAGGTTGACAACTGCAAGATCATGGCTGACAAACAAGTAGCTCAAGCCGAATCGGTCCTGTAGGTCCATCAGCAGGTTGAGCACTTGGGCTTGTACCGACACATCCAAGGCGCTTACCGGCTCGTCGGCCACAATCAGCGAAGGCCGGGTGATGAGCGCACGGGCAATGGCAATGCGCTGGCGCTGGCCACCCGAGAATTCGTGCGGGTATTTGTTCAAATCAGATGCGCGCAATCCCACTTCGCTTAAGGCGGAAGTGGCGCGGTCTTTTAAATCAAGTGCGCTGAGTGATTGGCCTGAGGCGCTGTGCAATGTGCTGTGCAAAGGCTCGCTCACAATGCGCAAAATAGTTTGTCTTGGATCGAGAGAGCCATAGGGGTCTTGAAACACCATCTGAAAATCACTGCGAGCCTCTCGCAGTTTGTTGGCTTGTAAAGCGTGAAGGTCTTGCCCCTTGAACAGCACCTTGCCTTGCGTGGGTTTTTCAAGCGCCATGACCAAGCGTGCCAAGGTGGATTTGCCAGAGCCCGACTCGCCCACAATGCCCAAGCTCTTGCCAGCGGCCAATTGAAAACTCACATCGTTCAAAGCCTGAATGTGCCCCGCCTTGGCCAGCAAGGAAGCTTTGGGCAGGGGGTACTGCTGACTCACATGTTGCACATCGAGCAAAATCTGCGAAGTGGCACTCATACAGAGGCCTCCAGTTGTTGCCACTTCAGGCAACTGACCCAATGGTCATGCGTTTGCATTGAAGACGAATCCGAATTGGGATGGGCATGAATTTGTTCAGGCAATGGCAGCGCCATTCGGCAACTGGCTTCAGCATGCGGGCAACGGTCTGCAAACGCACAACCCTGCGGCCAGTTGAAAATTTCGGGCACGTTGCCAGGAATAGTTTGCAAGCGAGTACCACGCTTCAAACCCAATTGGGGACGGGCCGCAAACAGACCCTGTGTGTAGGGGTGTGCGCGTGTTTGAAACAAATCT
>CANFJC010000177.1 GCA_947447245.1 Comamonadaceae bacterium | reverse complement strand
GGGAGACCTTGGCACCCTGACGCAAACTGATGCCAAATTCACCTTGAGCAGCGTTGGCCAAGAAGTGTAAAAACTGCACCACAAAGGGCTTGTCAAGCCCCAAATCTTTGCGCAGCGCAATGATTTGATCGGCCGTGGCATCTTGACCCAACATGAACAGCACAGGATCGCCCACGTACTGAAACAGAAGGAACGCGATGAACGCGACGGAGACCATGACCATGATTGCCTGGATGAGGCGTTGAACGACAAAAGCAAACATTCACTTCCCTGAAAATCAAGCTGTGACTATGCAACAAATAGCCCTGTTTCGAAAGGCGGGAAATCCCCACTTTGGGGTGATTTTCAAGGCATCCCAAGCATTTCCAAAAAGATCCGAAATCAATTCAAACTAATGGGTCCGTACCAAGCCTGTGTGTTGCTTCGTGTGTTGTCGCTGTCGGTCATGAGGCCAATGCCAATCAATGCACCTGGCGACTCACCAAATGCTTTTTCATAGTCTAACCGAATGTTGCGCTCATAGGAGAGCCACTGATTTAATCGGCCTGCGCCTGACTCCACCACAATTTTGCGAATGCGATCGGTGCGCGGATTCTGGATAACTGAATCTACCGGCCTTTGATTGCACCACACATACATCAATGTGGCGTAGGGCATGGGTTGTCCCGTCAACGCATGGGTCAGCTCGCTTAGCATGGCATTTTTCAAAGAGAACTGACTGCGATCTCCCTCAAAGGCCAGCACCAATCTGACCGGGGAGTCGTCTTGATCGCGCAGTGCCATGTCGGCACCATCAATAAGCTTTTGAATTTGCCAAGAAAAGTTAACCGAATTGAGTTGCTCAGGCTCAATCCGCAGTTCTTTTCTCAGCATACTGGCGGAAGACGAAGCATTGGCCATCAGAGCCTGTCGATTGCTTAAGCGAACCAATGAATATTGCGTGGCCACTTTGCCCGGAATGTTCACAACATCCCACTTGAGTTGATCTGCGGGTTGCCAGGTGTTTGCAGCAGCTTGATGATTTGAATGAGTCGATTCTGGCGAATTAACTTGAGCGATTGGCGGCAAATAGCTGCAACCCTGAAAAATAAAAAGCACCATCCCCAATGCAATCAAAAAGCATCTTTGATAGGCAATCTGAAACTGCTTGAGTTGCAAGATTTAATTTCTCTGGAAAAATTGAGTCACAACATCTTGCGCAACCTGCTGCAGTTGCGTAGCGATATTTTCATCCATCGCACCGTCAGCACGGTAAGTGTTTCCCACAGGTGATCGGCCATACAAAGTAGCATAAGTTGTACAAGCAGCCAAATAAGTTCCAAGCAAGGAGGGGTGTGTGCCATCCTTGTTGTGAAAATTCAAAGCTGGCAGTCTCCGGTAGGCCTCTTCAAATGCAAGGCCCACGGGAATGACCAGTGCTTGAATTTCATTGCCTACGTCAACATACAAAGACTCTGTGGCCGTGATGTTGTGAGGGTTCACCTGCTTGTGCGGACTGACATAAGCATGCGTCATGTACAAAGCCACTTGGCCACCTCTTGCCTTGATCATCTCTGCATTGGCTCTAGCCGTTTGGCGAAAAATTTCTCGACGCCTTGCTGAAAGAGGCTCGCCACTTCCACCCTGCATCACCACCCACTGAAAAGCTTGCGCAACGCCAATCCGGCCAGGCTCTGTCAGATGCATCATGTTGTGGTGATTGAGTGCGGCTCCGCCAATGGTCGAAGACTTGAACTGCAAACGTGCACCCAATGCAGCGTCAGAAGCTTTCACTAAATTAGAGACATGGTTGTGAAGGCTGTTGTTGTAGTAGTAATAGCTGTTCCCCACAAACAGCACACGCTCTGGATTTGCATTTCGCAAAGGCTTGACTATAAGAGCCTCAGCCAGTGTCGTTTGCGACACACAAAGTAGCCATGCAACAAGCCCTAAGCGACAAGCATGAAGAGTGAATATCATCATGGCACTTTTATGAGTTTTACAAAATCACGGTCTAAATCTTTAACCGCATTGTCGATGGCATTTTTCTTAGACTGAACCCATTGATTTTGTTCTTTCAGCGTTTGTTTGGCCAATGCCAACATTCGCTTCATTTCAGACTCTTGCGGCCCACCCACAGTTTGACGACTTTGCACAATGGCAATCGGATTCAGTGTCTCTTTGAACTCAAGTTCTGACATTGGCAATTCAGTGGCAACGCCTGGGTAATCCTTCACGGCATCCTTGTAAACTCGTTGGGCCTCTGCATACGGAAAGTCGAGTGGTTTGATGTTTTTGGCTTTTGCAACATCCACCACATCTGAAGCAAAATGATGCCCCAATCGGAAAGGCAGCTTGTATTTGCGCATCAGAACATCTGCCAACTCTTGCGAAGCCGTCCAATCGCTATTGAGTTCCTCCAATGCTCTTTCCGGGCTAATGACGATGCCTTTCAAAATTTTGTCAAAGCCTTGCAATGCCCGCACAGCGCTTCTCACCATCTCGGTATTGCTCTTTGAATCTTTGGCGTCAACCATGCCTGGTGTGATGTTGTGAGCACGAATGACAGGGCCCATGGCCAAAGTGATGGCCGTTGAAGCGTCACGTCGAGTGTCGTTCATCAGGCCAGGATTGCGCTTTTGCGGCATGGCACTTGATACATACGTATTGCCACCGCCCTCTTGCAACAAAATCCAAGGGCGCGACTGCGCATACTGGGTCATGATATCTTCAATGAAATGACCCACGTGCAAAGCAATGCCCGTGATCACAGCACCCACTTCGACAGGATGCTCCGTCGAAGAAATTTGGCCTGCGTCATAGGCGTTGTCTGCAATGGCAGCAAAGCCCAGATACTGCGCCATGCGTTTGCGATTCAAGGGCCAACTCGTGCCATTCAAGACAGTTGTGCCCATGGCAGAACGATCGATGCGCGCATAGGCCTCGCGAAGCCGCTGAGCATCGCGCTCAAAACCTGCTGCGTGTCCCAAGAGGTAGTGTCCAAAGCTATTGGGTTGGGCTGCAACGCCATTGGTGTAATTGGGCACGATTGTTTTGGCATGCTGCTCTGCAAGTTTGACCAAAGTTTCAGAAGTTTGATTCAACTGATCAGCCAAGGCCAATAAATCGTCTTTCAAAATAGCCGCGCGGTATGTGGCGTGCATATCTTGACTTGATCTGCCCGCGTGTAACAAGGTGACGTCTTGGCCTGCGGCTCTAATGAGAAGGGGCTCGAAAGAAATGACGGTAGAAGGCCTTCTGGCATTGGGTTGTGCGCCGTCCTCCAACACTTTCACGAGGCCTGCTGCAATTTTGGGCACCATGGCCTTGTCCAACAAGCCCTCTTCGCTGTTGATCAGGGTAGTGGCTTTGTTCATTTGGCCCAACCAGAAAAACTCATCTCTGACAACTGGCTTTTGAGCCAAAGCTGATGATGCAGACAAACAAAGCAAGACCAAGGCGCTCAAAGAAATATTTCTCATGGCATGACATTCTGAAAATAAAATTCTACAAAAAACCCGCCGCGGTAAGGCGGCGGGTTCAGAAACTAATGCGGAGAATTTCGAGATCAACCCGGTTTAATCTGCGCTTTCTCAACCACCACTTTCCACCGCGCCTGCTCCTTGGCAATGAAGGCCGCATATTCAGCGGGTGATCCACCACCAGGAATGGCGCTTTCAGCCTCATAGCGCGTAATGATTTCTGGCGCCTTCATGGTTTTGGCGCATTCTTGTTGCAACTTGTTGATGATGGCGGGAGGCGTACCGGCCTTCACCGTGATGCCATACCACTGCACCGTTTCAAAATCTTTGTAACCCATCTCTGCCACAGTGGGCACATCGGGCAGCACTGGAATGCGCTGATTAGTACCCACGGCAATGCAACGAAGCGCACCGCTCTTGATGTGGGGCAGCAGAGCAGGTGTGCCAGCAGACATGAACTCAATGCGGCCAGCCAGTACATCGTTCAGGGCAGGGCCTGTGCCGCGGTAAGGAATGTGCGTGATGAACATGCCCGTTGCAACCTTTAACGCTTCAACTGCCAAGTGGCCCGCACTGGCATTGCCAGCTGAAGCGTAATTGAATTGCCCGGGTTTGGATTTGACATAAGCCACAAAGGATTTGAAATCTTTGGCTGGCACGTCCTTGTGAATGACGAACAAACTGGGTACACGAGACAGCAAGGTCACCGACGTAAAGTCTTTGTTGACGTCATAACCACTGTCTGGATAAATGAGAGGGTTCACCGCCATCAAACCAATGTGACTCATCACGATGGTGTAACCATCGGCAGGTGCACGAAGTGCTTCTTGCATGGCAGGCACACCACCGCCGCCGCCTTTGTTGTCAATGACAAAGCTCACACCCAATTGCTTGGTGAGCTCAGCACCAATGGATCGCGCCACAATGCTAGAGGTACCACCAGGTGCAAAAGGCACCACCCATCTCACGGGCTTGTCTGGCCAGTTACTGGTCTGCCCAAGTGCAGGCAAGCCTGCCGCCGACAAACCAGCAGCCCCCATCCATTTAAGGTGATCGCGACGACTCATGTCTTCAAATTGCATATTCGACCTTTCGATATTTCCAGCTTGAAATGTGCCACAAAAGAAGTGCGCCATCGTAGCAAAGGATTAGTGCCACAAATTAAAAACCCCGCTGTGTTGCCACAGCGGGGTTAGATTTTTTAAATCAAGCGACGTTTGTACGTGATTGATCAGAAAGAAGTGCGAAGACCAAATTCATAGCCATTGCTAGAACCACCGGCGGTCGTCACACCATTGCCGCTGCCCACAACGAACTGTTTGCCAGTGCCCAAGTTGCGCACTGTAGAGTAGTTGGTAAACAAAGCGGTGCGCTTAGACAAGTCGTGAACATAACCGACAGCGAACTGGGTTGCATCGTTTGCAACACCGGTTGCCTTGAGCGTTGTGTAAGCAAAACGGATTTGGCCAGTGGCTACGCCGTACTGAGTACCGTACATGTTGGTTTTGGTATTGGTTGCGCCAATTTTATTTTCGTTGGTCAAGAACATCAACTTGGCGGGGCCCATTTGGTAATTGATCGCAAAGTTGGATTGCGTGTAATCATTGGCTAGCTTGGCAGCCGTGGTGTACTTGGTGACGCCATTGGCATAGGCCATGTTCCAAGGACCATTGCGATAGCCAATGCGAATGCCTGTGTGCTTGCCATCATCTGGGTTGTAAACATCGGAAGCGTTTTCGCCCAATGCGTACATGAAATGAACGTTGAAGCCATTCATATCAGACATCACGTATGCAATGGAATTGGACGCGCGAACGCTGGTTCTGGCAGTAGTGCCATTGGCTGCAACTGGATAGAACAATTGACCTGCATTGCCCACACCATTGGTGCCAAACGGGTGCATAGAGACTGTCAAATTGTTGAAGCTCGGCACGTAGTCACGGCCTACGCGCAGTTCACCCAATTTGCTGTCAATCAGACTGGCAGTAGAGCGACGACCGAATGTCAAACCTTGTGTGCCGGTAGGCGAAGAAGATTGACCAGTAGATTGGTTGTTGGTGTTGGTTACAGCGCCTGTGCCATTGTCTGGAGAAATAGCAGATTCCAACCAAAAGCTGGCTTTCATGCCGCCACCCAAGTCTTCAGTACCACGGAAACCTAAACGGCTTGAGGTATTGCTATCGGTAGAGATAGAGTTAACACGGGGGCTGCCTGTTGCACTGGTGACCAAGTAAGCCACGTCTAAGACGCCAAATACTTCAGCCGTTTGGGCTTGCGCGAAGCCAGCCATTGAAGTCATTGCAACCAAAAGCAAGGGTTTGTTAAATTTCATTAGATCACTCCATAAACAGAATGTTGATTGTCTTAAAAACAGCCGCAGAAGTCACCAGAAAACGTCTTAATTTGGCGCGATTCTTTCACGGTTGTTGTTTAGAAAACACAATTAAAAAAACCCACTGTGCGAGCACAGTGGGTTTTTAGTTTTCTAACTCAACTGACTTGCGTCAGCAGGGGATTAGAAGCCGACGCGCAGACCGACTTCAGTACCTGTAGAAGATTGGTT
>CANFJC010000176.1 GCA_947447245.1 Comamonadaceae bacterium | reverse complement strand
GTTCGGCAGAAGATTTGAAACAGGTCTACAAGCACCTATCGACCCAATTCACAATGGAAAAACGTGACACAGAAATAACAGCCTTGCTATCAGGCTTGGCACTGGTGTTCGTTTTTATCGCGCTCCTGCTGTCGGCACTTTGGTTCAAAATAGGCCCTCAGAATTCTTTCAAATCTTTTACCTAGGTCATTCAATGGTCGAAAACGGCATCTTGAAAATTGAGTCCATGAAAAACCGCTGTACCCCTGAGGAATGGCAGGCCCGAGTTGACTTGGCCGCTTGCTATCGCTTGGTGGACATCTATGGCATGTCCGACATGATGGCCAACCATGTCTCGTGCAATGTGCCCGGACAAGAGGGCGCTTTTTTGATCAATGCATACGGCATGATGTACGAAGAAATCACGGCCTCAAGTCTGATCAAAATTGACATCCACGGCAATATTTTGGACAAGCCTGACTTTGGTGAATTGAACTACGGCATCAACAAAGCAGGCTATGTGATTCACAGTGCCATTCATGAAGCGCGGCCAGAAGTCAGGTGCATCATTCACACGCACAGTTGGGCCTCGATGGCGGTTTCTGCGCTTGAATGTGGCTTGTTGCCCTTGACGCAAACGGCCATGCGTTTTTTGAAGATTGCTTACCACGACTACCAAGGTGTGGTTCTGAACAATGAAGAGAAAGCGTCCTTGCTCGAAGACTTGGGGCAAGGCGAGGCTTTGATTTTGCGCAACCATGGCGCTCTGACAGTTGGTAAAAGTGTGGGGGAGGCTTTTAACTGGGCGCACCGATTGGAGTTGGCATGCCACTCTCAATTGGCTGCCATGGCTTGCAATACACCCTTCACCAAAGTGGCGCCAGAAGTATTGGAAGAAACATGGAACAACTACCAGCCTAGTACTCGCAGGCCTTATGGCTTGATGGAGTGGCCTGCGCTGTTGCGGAAATTAGATCGCTTAGATCCAAGCTATCGAACCTAAATTGGTTTGACTCGATTCAGTTTCATTCAATTGTGCTTATGAAGATATTGCTGTCAGAGTTGGCTTTGCGTGGTTTGTCAAAGGACATTGCGACGGTGATGGGCTCTAGGTCATTTGAATGCGTGAGCTTTGAGGATGCCGTTGCATCGGGTCGTCGAGATGTTGATGTGGCCTTTGTGTCGCGTGATGTGACAGGCTTGTCCACCAAGCATGAGCTTGCACCTAGCCTGAAGGCTTGCTACAAAGTCTTAGAAGAGTCTTCCAATTTACGCTGGGTTCATATTCACTCTGCGGGCGCTGATCGCGATGTGTACGTTCGCCTGAAAGAAAAGGGCGTGCAAGTTGCCACATCGTCAGGTGCCAATGCTGAGGTGGTGGCCCAAACGGCGCTGGCTGGCTTGTTGGCTTTGTCGAGAAAATTTCCAGAATTGGTTCATGCCATGCATGCGAAAAAATGGGCGCCTTTGTTAGGCTCTCAATTGCCCCCCGACTTAAGCGGTCAAACGGCTTTGTTGGTGGGGTGGGGTCCTATTGCACAAAGGGTTGCGCAATTTCTGACCATGCTGGGGCTTCGTTTGAAAGTGGTTCGTCAAAAAGCACATGTGGGCTCTCTTTCGAAGTCTGAGGATGCTTTTTCTCAGCCAGAAATGTTGACATTTGAAACCTTGGACAGCGCTCTACCATCAAGCGACTGGATTATTTTGATGTGCCCCTTGACCGAAACAACCCGAGGTTTGATCAATGCCCGCAGGTTGAGTTTGCTGCCTAAAGGTGCAGGCTTGGTGAATGTAGCTCGCGGTGAAGTGGTGGTGGAAAAGGATTTGATTGAGGCGCTAGAAAATGGGAGTCTGGGCAGTGCTTATTTGGATGTCTTTGAGCACGAACCCTTGTCTCAAAAATCGCCGCTTTGGAGTTTGCCAAATGTGATTGTGACGCCCCATTCAGCAGGGTTTTCTGCAGGAAATGAAAAGAGGGTGAGTCAAATGTTCCTAGCGAATTTAGATCGCTGGGCTTCGGTTTGAAACAAAAGACGCGATTAAGTCAGTGCTGACAAAAACTGCACCAATTCTGAAGTCTGCGGCTTATCAAATATGACATTTGGCGAACCACTCTCATGGACGCGGCCTTGGTGCATGAAAATAACACGGTCAGCCACTTTGCGGGCAAAGTTCATTTCGTGAGTGACCATCAATAAAGTCATTCCATCTTCGGCGAGTGTTTCAACAACCCTTAAAACTTCACCGACTAATTCTGGGTCAAGTGCTGAAGTGATTTCGTCGCACAGCAAAATTTGCGGCTCCATGGCCAACGCTCTAGCAATGGCCACACGTTGTTGCTGTCCGCCAGAAAGCTGGTCTGGCCATGCGTCAAACTTTTCGCCAAGCCCTACACGTTCTAGCAACTTTTCAGCTTGTGCACGAGCCATTGATTTGCCGTGCTGTTTCACCAAGCCAGGTGCTAGCATGATGTTTTCTCCAACTTTGAGATGTGGAAACAAGTTGAAACTTTGAAAAATCATTCCGACTTTTTGCCGAAGGGCGCGCATCGCATTGGCGTCGTGATGCAAAAGTGCTTGATGATCAACTGTCAAAGAACCTGCTTGAAACATTTCTAAGCCATTGATGCATCGAAGCAAGGTGCTTTTTCCGGAGCCACTTTTGCCAATGATTGCAATCACTTCTCCAGCCTTAACCTGTAAGTCAATGCCTTTTAAGACTTCATTGTCTCCAAAACTTTTCCTTAAGCCTTGAATGGCCAACAGAGGTTCATGCGTGTCCACGTTTGACCTTTCGTTCGAGGTGCTTTGCAAAATAAGAGACAGGGAAACACAGTGCGAAGTACAAAATGGCCACACAGCTGTAAACCAAGAAAGGCTTGAAAGTTGCATTGGTAATCATGGTGCCCGCTTTGGTGAGTTCTACGAAGCCAATGACCGAAGCGAGTGCCGTGCCTTTGATGACTTGCACTAAAAATCCAACAGTTGGGGGGATTGCAATCTTAAAAGCTTGGGGCAAGATCACATAGCGCAATTGTTCGGATAAACTCAAAGCCAAACTCTGACTTGCTTCCCATTGACCCTTTGGAATGGCTTCCACGCAACCTCGCCAAATTTCTGCAAGGAAAGCGCTGGTGTAGAGCGTAAGCGCTACGCTTGCAGCCAGCCAAGCTGAAGTTTCAATGCCAATGAGCGCCATGCCGAAGTAAGCCAAGAAAAGCTGCATGAGCAAGGGCGTGCCTTGAAATACTTGAACATACGCCTTGACAAAAATTTGCAAAACTTTGCTTTGAGACAAGCGAGTAAGCAATAGCAACAGGCCCATGAATCCTCCGCCAACAAAGGCGATTAGAGACAGCGCGACCGTCCACCTTAAAGCCAATAAGAGGTTGCGAAAAATATCCCAGAGAGAGAAATCAACCATGGTGAGATTCGCTGTTATCGACCAAATAAATACCGAGGTCCTGCCCAGTTGAGCAGACGGCGAAGGGCCATGGCCAATGTGAGATAAGTCAGTGTGGCTATGATGAATGATTCAAAGGCTCTGAAGTTTCGACTCTGAATCAGGTTGGCAGCATGACTCAATTCTTCCGTAGAAATTTGGCCGCAAACTGAAGAGCCCAACATCACAATGATGATTTGACTTACCAGCGCGGGCCACACTTTTTTTAATGCGGGTGGTAAAACCACATGCGTAAAAATTTGATGAGGCTGGAGGGCTAAGCTCATCCCTGCTTCAATTTGTCCTTTGGGTGTTGCCTCGATGCCTGCCCGAATTATTTCTGTGGCGTAGGCGCTCAGGTTAATGACCATGGCAATGACAGAAGCCATTTCTGGCGATAAACGCAAACCCAGTGCAGGCAAACCAAAATAAACGAAGAACAGTTGAACAATAAAAGGTGTATTGCGAATGGTCTCTACATAGCTTCCAGCGAATGCACGCAAGGCAAGCGTGCCATGCACTCTGGACCAAGCCAAAGCGATGCCAAGAGCCAAGCCCACCACAGTTGAAATGCTTGTGAGTCCAATTGTCCAAGCTACACCCTTCACCAGCATTGGCCATTCAGCCAAGACGCTGATGAAGTCTAGTTCGATCCGCATCTAGTATTTAGTTTGGCAGATCACCAGCGGTGCGCCCCAGCCATTTTTGTGACATTTTGTCGATGTCACCTGCTTTGCGAGCATTGGCAATGATCTCGTTGACTTTGAGTCGCAATTTATCTTCACCCTTAGCGACGCCAATGAAGTTGGGTGAGTCTTTTAGCAAGAGTTTGTATTCTGTATTCAAGCCAGGGTTCTTGGTCATGATTGTGCCGGCCACTGAGGCGCCAGTTGCAATGACTTGTACCTGCCCAGATATAAAGGAGGAGATGGTGGCGTTGTTGTCTTCAAAACGTTTAACGTCAACACCTGCTGGAACGACTTTGGCTAATTCTTGGTCTTCCATGGCGCCGCGAGTCACGCCCACAGATTTGCCGACTAAATCATTGAAGTTTTTGATATTGATATTTTTCGCAGCAAATACGGCTTGGAAGAAAGGGGAATAGGCTGCCGTGAAGTCGATCACTTTTTCGCGTTCGGCATTTTTGCCAAGTGTCGAAATGACCAAATCGGCTTTGCGTGTTTGTAAATAGGGAATACGGTTGGCACTGATGACTGGTATCAACTCAACTTTAACGCCTATTTTTTGTCCAATGTAGTTGGCCATGTCAATGTCCAAACCTTGTGGTTGAAGGTCGATGCCTACAAAACCATAGGGCGGGTAATCAGTGGGGATGGCAATTTTGATGACCTTGGCTTTCAAGACATCGTCCAGTGCGTTTT
Source organism: Comamonadaceae bacterium (assembly GCA_947447245.1). GTDB lineage: Bacteria > Pseudomonadota > Gammaproteobacteria > Burkholderiales > Burkholderiaceae_C > Limnohabitans_A. The sequence goes on along the minus strand of CANFJC010000176.1, from coordinate 1,252 downwards.
GCGCATGGGCCGCAGTGCCAGCGAAGACCAGACCGCCCAACAATGCCAAAGCCAAACGCCGCTGAGCTACAAAATTGAATTTCATGAAATATCTCCGAGTTGAGTTAAGAATTGAGCTAAATTTGATGCAAGAGTTGTGCCGTCTTGGGGGCTATTTGAGCGCAAAATGGCTCTGCTTAAAGATATTGTATGCACCAAGATGGCGGTGCCCAATGCCTTGCAACGCGCTGACCCACATTTTCGGGCTGAATTTGAGGATTCCAATTGTGATTTTTAGCTGCTTATTTGCCGTGCTACAATCCACAGCTTCGCGGCTGTAGCTCAGCTGGATAGAGTACTTGGCTACGAACCAAGGGGTCGTGGGTTCGATTCCTGCCAGCCGCACCAGAATTTCGAATAATGTCGGTTCTAGAACACAGCTTAGAAGCTTACGCTTCTAGGCTGTTTTTCTTTGCATCATTGACTTGATGGGTCTTAATCCAGTGAAGACGAGTAATGCCAGCTGCTCACTACTTTGTTTACGTTGTGCTTCTGAGTTCTGAAGTGCTCAAGCATCAGAAATTCATCAAGGCCAACGCCGCCTACAAAACGGGTGAGCCCTGTGTATATGTGGGCATGACGGGCTTGGATCCAGACACACGTTTTGACAAGCACAAAGCGGGCATTCAAGCCAATACCTATGTTCAAAAGTATGGACTCAGACTCATGCCAGAACTTGTTGATGATTTAAAACAGCCGATGACATACAAGGATGCGCAGTATCTAGAGGTAGAGGTCGGCATTAAGTTAAAGGAGCTTGGTTATGCGGTTTGGCAGGCTTGAGTGGAACACACCATGAGCAAAGCTTTCACACGCGAAACAGACAATGACGCAGATGACGACGGGGAAGACCCCAGTCTGCCGCCTTTGCCTGCGGGCACCCGCAATTACATGACCCCTCAGGGTTATGCCAACTTGCGTGCCGAGCTGTTCACGCTGATGGACGATGAGCGCCCCAAGGTGGTGGAAATTGTGCATTGGGCTGCCAGCAATGGAGACCGCTCTGAAAACGGTGATTACATTTATGGCAAGAAGCGCTTGCGTGAAATTGATCGGCGAATTCGCTTTCTAACCAAGCGCTTAGAAATTGCCGAAGTGACAGACCCAAGCGCGCACCATGGCAAAACCCAAGTGTTCTTTGGAGCTACTGTCACTTATGTGGAAGAAAATGGCGATGAGCGCACTGTCACCATTCGTGGCATTGACGAGGCCG
>CANFJC010000175.1 GCA_947447245.1 Comamonadaceae bacterium | reverse complement strand
CAAGCGACGCGTCTCGTCGGCCTCAAGGGCACGCACCAACCAGGTCATGCCGTTGACTGTTTCCAAACCAAAGTCACCGGGACGCTGAGGCATTTCAGCACCATAGGTGACATGTGCACGCACGACAGGTTTTTGCAATTTGGCGCGAACAGGTTCTGGCAACATGGCCATCACACGCGCGTCATCGCGGTTCAAAACCATCAGACTGTGGGCACCAAATATTTTTTCTTTGGCAGCAGCGTAAGCGTCCATGTTGCCGTGCCAGTCCAAATGATCTTGGGTGATGTTTAAAACTGTGGCGGCACTGGGCTCAAAAGGGCCAGCATTGTCGAGTTGAAAACTGGACAATTCCAAGACCCAAACTTCTGGCAACTCTGTGGCCATCGACAAGCGCAAGGTGTCTAACAAAGTCGGGCCAATGTTGCCGGCCACTTTCACAGTTTTGCCAGCCCGTTCAATCAACAGACCCGTGAGCGCCGTGACCGTAGTTTTACCGTTGGTCCCCGTGATGGCCAAGACCTGCGGCGCATAGTCTCTTGTTGCCTTTAAATTTTCCAAGGCTTGCACAAACAAACTTAATTCGCCGCCGACCCAGAGGCCCATTGCTTGCGCCGCTTCTATCACGGGTGCAGTTTCGGCGGGTGCAAGTCCTGGACTGGCAAACACAGCGCGCACGGAAGTGCCTTCAATCAAATGGGCCGCAAACGCGCCTGAAATGAATTGAACGTCGGGCAACTCAGATTTGAGAACTTGCAAATTAGCCGGCGCTTCACGCGTATCGGCCACCGTCACATCGGCGCCCATCTCTGCACACCAGCGGGCCATGGCGAGTCCAGAGCTTCCCAGCCCTAGAATCAAAATGTGTTGGCCTTGAAGGTATTTCATCTTTATCTCAGCTTCAAAGTCGACAAGCCCACCAAGCACAGCAGCATGGTGATGATCCAAAAACGCACAACCACTTGGGTTTCTTTCCAGCCACTCTTTTCAAAATGGTGGTGCAAAGGCGCCATCTTTAAAATTCTGCGACCTTCGCCATATTTCTTTTTGGTGTATTTGAAATAAGAAACTTGCGCCATCACAGACAAAGCCTCCACTACAAAAATACCGCCCATGATGGCCAGCACAATTTCTTGTCGAACAATGACGGCAATGGTTCCGAGTGCTCCCCCTAAAGCCAGCGCGCCCACATCGCCCATGAAGACTTGCGCCGGGTGTGTGTTGAACCACAAGAAAGCCAAGCCCGCACCCGCCATGGCGGCGCAGAAGATCAGCAATTCACCAGCGCCCGGAATGTAGGGCAGGAACAAATATTTGGCATAGACCGAGCTGCCCGTCACATAGGCAAACACACCCAATGCGGAGCCCACCATGACCACCGGCATGATGGCCAAACCATCCAGACCATCGGTCAAGTTCACCGCATTGCTCGACCCCACAATGACCAAGTAAGTGAGCACCACAAAACCAAACACACCCAAGGGGTAACTCACTTCTTTGAAGAACGGCACCATCAAACCTGCTTTGGGCGGCAAGTTCACATCAAAGCCAGAAATGGCCCAACTCATGAACAAGTCAAGCACCCGCAAGTTGGAGCTTTCAGAAATACTGAAAACCAAATAGAAGGCGGCCAACAAACCAATCACGGATTGCCAAAAATATTTTTCACGCGACCGCATGCCTTCGGGATCTTTGTTCACCACTTTGCGCCAGTCATCGACCCAACCTATGGCGCCAAATCCCAAGGTCACAATGAGCACAATCCAGACAAAGCGATTGGACAAGTCAAACCACAACAAGGTACTAATTGCAATCGACAACAAAATCAGCACACCGCCCATGGTGGGCGTGCCACTTTTGGCCATGTGCGTCTCCATGCCATACCCACGAATCGGCTGGCCAATTTTGAGCGCAGCCAAATGGCGGATCACAGCGGGGCCGGCAATGAGGCCAATGAGCAAGGAGGTCAAAGCGGCCATCACGGCGCGGAACGTGATGTATTGAAAAACACGCAAGAAGCCCCACTCAGGGGATAAGCTTTGCAACCATTGCGCTAAATTAAGCAGCATGGACGGACTCTCTTTCTGAGACCTGAGCTTGCTCAAGCCTGTTGCGCAAGGCATCCACGACGCGCTCCATTTTCATAAACCGCGATCCCTTGACCAGCACACTGTTGTAGGTCGATATTTGTGCCAGCACGGCTTGTTGCAAGTTGTCCATGTCTGAAAAGTGATGCGCGCCCTCAAAGGCTTGACTGCTGTGCACGCACAAATCGCCCAAAGTGAACAAGGCCTCAATGCCTGAAGCTTGAGCAAAGGTGCCCACCTCTTGGTGAAACTCTGGGCCTTGTTGACCCACTTCACCCATGTCGCCTAAAACCAATAAACGCGGTGCTGGCAACTCAGCCAAAACATCGATGGCTGCGCGCACAGAGTCAGGATTGGCGTTGTAGGTATCGTCGACCAAGGTGAATGCATGGCCTTCAATTTGCCACTCGGAAGATTTGGAACGCCCTTTGACAGGCTCAAAATTCTCAAGCCCCTTCACAATGTTGGCGAGACTCATGCCTGCTGCCAATGCACAGGCGGTTGCCGCCAGAGCATTCAAAATGTTGTGCCGACCCGCAATGTTCAATTGGCAGGGCAAAGCAGCATGGGCTGTTGTCAATTGAAACGACCAAGCGCCGTTGACCCAGGCGATGTTGTGCGCCTGCACATCACCTTGTGTGAAACCAAAAGTCAATACTTGGCGATTGCCCGCCAATTTCTTCCAAAGTTCGGTATACAAGTCTTGCGCAGGAAACACTGCTACGCCATTGTCAGGCAAGCTCCGAATCACTTCACCATTTTCGATGGCCACAGCTTCCACTGTGGACATGAATTCTTGGTGCTCACGTTGCGCGTTGTTCACCAAACCTATGGTGGGCTGCGCAAAACGGGCCAGCACTTGAATCTCGCCTGGGTGGTTCATGCCCAATTCGATCACCGCACGGCGATGTTCTGGGCGCAAATTGAACAAAGTCAGTGGCACGCCAATTTCATTGTTCAAGTTGCCTTGTGTCGACAAGGAGGGGCATGCAGCATCGGCCCTTAGCACTGAAGCAGTCATTTGCGTGACTGTGGTTTTGCCATTGCTGCCGGTTACACCAATCAGCTGCAAATCAAATTGACGCCGCCATTGCATGGCCAATTCACCCAATGCGGCACGCGCGTTGGGCACGCAGAAGGCAGGCACTGAAACGTCTTTCAGGTATTGGAGATGTTCGCCCTTTAGGGGATCTTGCGCTTCAAACAACACGGCCACAGCGCCCTGCAATTGAGCTTGTGCTAAGAATGCAGTGCCATCAAATGTTTCACCCTTCAGGGCCACAAACAAATCACCTGCCACCACACTGCGGCTGTCAGTGCGCACAGCTTTGATCATGGTGTGCTTAGCTTGCGCTGCAATTGCAGCGCCCGCAACAGACACGGCTTGCGGCAACCAAGTTTGAAGCTGAGCCAGCGTCATGTTCATGACTGAGCCCCCATTTGCTTCACGCCATTGGCACGCTTGACCAGCGCTTCATGCGCGTGCAAGCGATCGTCAAAAGGGTACTTCACCCCAGCAATTTCTTGGGTGTCTTCGTGCCCTTTGCCTGCAATCAAAATCACATCATGCTGGCCAGCTTGCATGATGGTTTGAAAAATGGCTTTGCCACGGTCAAGCTCCTGTTGCACCTTGTCGGGTGCTTGCAAACCCTGACGCATGTCTTGGACAATTTGCTCAGGCCGTTCACTGCGGGGGTTGTCACTGGTCAACACCAGATGGTGGGCCACAGATTCAGCCGCCGCAGCCATCAAGGGGCGCTTGCCAGCATCTCGATCACCCCCACAACCCATGACACACCAGAGCTCTGATCCCAAAGCTTCAGCCAGCGGTTTCAGTGCCAACAAGGTTTGCGTGACGGCATCGGGCGTGTGCGCATAGTCCACCACAGTCAAAGGCAATTCGAGCCCTTCCACACCTGTGACTTTTTCCATGCGACCCGGTACTGCTTTGAGTTGCGCACAAATTTGAACGATATCCAGCAAGTTGTATTTCAAGGCGCGCAAGGCCGCGATCACGCCAAGCATGTTGTCGACGTTGTAATCGCCCATCAATGAAGTTTGGAGGTGAACACTTTCAGAGCCCTCGATCACATCGAAGGCCAAACCCGTCAAGTTCCTTGTCAAGTGACGTGCTTGCAATCGGGCATCTTGTCCGCGACTAGAGCATGTCCAAAGGTCGATGGCTTGTCTGCTGGCACCTGCCAAAACGCCGTTAGCAAGATCAGCAGCCAACTTGGCACCTTGCGCATCGTCGACATTGATCACAGCCACTTCAAGTTCAGGCCACGCAAACAGCGCTTGCTTGGCTTGCCAATAGGCCGCCATTGAGCCGTGATAGTCCAAATGATCTTGTGTGAAATTGGTCAACAGCGCCATTTGAATGCGCGTGCCGGCCAAGCGCTGCTCGGCAATGCCAATGGAGCTGGCTTCAATGGCACAGTGAGAAATGCCAGCCGCCACAAACTTTCTAAACTGCGCTTGCAATAAAACAGGATCTGGCGTGGTCATGCCCGTCGACACCAAGTCCGGGGGCAGCCCCACGCCCAGCGTACCCACAAGAGCGCAACGGGGTGCTAAAGCCGCGCCTTCAGGATTTGTCTGCATGGCATTGAGCGCATGCGCCAACCACCAAGCGCTGGATGTTTTGCCGTTGGTGCCCGTTATCGCCAAGACCTTCAGGGCTTGGCTGGGTTGCTCGTAATAGGCGTCTGCAATCCAACCTGTATCGGCTTTCAATCCGAGATAAGAAGCCACTTGAGTGGGCACTTTGTCTGATGCAGATTGCCAAACCGAATGCCATTGCGAGCAATCTTCTGCCTCAACCAAACAAGCTGTGGCACCTTGCTCAAATGCCGATGCAACATAGGCACGGCCATCGGTGGCCATTCCTGGCCAAGCAATGAAACCATCGCCTTTTTGGATGGCGCGACTGTCTGTGCACAAAACGCCAGTGACGTGTTGGCGCAACCATTCTGCGGCTTGAGCAGGACTGTGCAAGGTTTGCATCAGAACGACTCCTCCACACCATTGGCCACAATTTGAGGCTTGACACTCATGTCGGGTTGCACGCCCATCAAGCGCAAACTTTGCTGAACAGTTTGACTGAAAACGGGTGCGGCCACATCACCACCGAAGTAACGGCCGTTCGAGGGCTCATCAATCATGACGGCCACCACGATGCGTGGTTTTTCAATGGGGGCCATGCCTACAAACACACCGCGGTATTTTTTCCCAGCGTAGCCCTTACCCTCTTGCTTGTGGGCCGTGCCAGTTTTACCGCCCACCGAATAACCCATGGTTTGCGCTTTTTGGGCGGTACCGCCAGGGCCCGCTGCCAAGTTCAGCATGTGGCGAAGGGCCTGTGCGTTTTCTGGACTGATCACAGGCACGCCCGCCGGAATTTGACCATTCTTAATCAAGGTCGCAGGAAGCGACTTACCGTCACTGGCAAAAATGGTGTACGCGCGTGCCATTTGAAACAAACTGGTCGAGACGCCATAGCCATAACTCATGGTGGCTTGTTCAATCGGACGCCATGTTTTGGCAGCACGCAAGCGACCGCTGACCACACCTGGAAATGGCAATTGAGGCTTCTGGCCTAAACCCACCGCTGTGAACATTTCCCACATTTCACGGGGCTGCATCTGCATCGCAATTTTCACGGTGCCCACGTTGCTCGACTTTTGAATCACCTCATTGACAGTGAGCGCACCATGGGGGTGAGCGTCTGTGATGGTTGAACCCGTGATGTTGATCGAGCCTGGTGCCGTTTGAATGACCGTTTCGGGCTTGATGATGCCTTTTTCCAATGCCAATGCAATGGTAAATGGTTTCATGGTGGAACCCGGCTCAAAGCTGTCGGTGAGTGCACGATTGCGCAATTGCTCGCCACTCAAATTGACACGTTTGTCGGGTGAGTAGCTGGGATAGTTGGCCAAGGCCAAGATTTCACCTGTTTGTGCATCGAGCACCACCACACTGCCCGCTTTG
>CANFJC010000174.1 GCA_947447245.1 Comamonadaceae bacterium | reverse complement strand
TCGCAACTCTTTCAACACGGCATCAACGGGAGCGCCAGCAGGCACCATAAGCCACACTCTGCGTGGCAGTTGCAAATTGGCCACCAACTCGGCCAAGGAATTGGCAGCGCAAGCTTGAAGGCCTTCAGTGCGTTTGGCAAAACTGGCGCATTTATTGGCATCTAAGTCGAAGCCAGTGACGCTGAAACCATTGCGCTCTAAGTTAAGGGCTAAGTTTTCGCCCATGACGCCTAGGCCGATGAGTCCGATGTGGGTGGATTTCATTGATATTTGCCAGTTTCAAATTTATCAGGATTTTCGCATGGGGTGGGGTGTTGGGGGCATTGCTTCTTGGAAGGGGCATGAGGTGATTGGCATAGGCGTCAAACAATTGGGGTCAGAGCACAATTAATTGTGCTTCGCAAATTAATCATGATCTGACCCCAATTGTTCAAATCGTCAGCCGCCTATGCCAATCACCTCAAGCCTTTTGTGTTCAGAAGATTTCTGGCCTCAACCCATACGGTTCCGAAGCGAAATGCCCCCAACACCAAAAAGTTGGTGAGATGACTTGAGGGGGCTGACGATTTGTGGTACTCCACCATGAGGAAGCCCCCTCAAGCCATCTCGCCAACGTCCTTCCGAAGAAAACACAACACAAGCAAATCACTCAACAGTCACACTCTTAGCCAAATTACGAGGTTTGTCCACATCAGTCCCCCGAGCACAAGCCGTGTGATAAGCCAACAACTGCAAAGGCACCACATGCAGAATAGGCGACAACACACCATAATTCTCTGGCATCCGAATCACATTCACACCCTCACTGCTCTCAATCTTGGTATCCCCATCGGCCAACACATAAAGCACCCCACCCCGCGCACGAACTTCCTGCATATTGCTTTTGAGTTTCTCCAGTAACGCATCATTAGGCGCCACAGTCACCACAGGCATCTCACTGGTCACCAAAGCCAAAGGCCCATGCTTGAGTTCACCGGCCGCATAAGCTTCCGCATGAATGTACGTAATTTCTTTCAACTTCAAAGCACCTTCCAACGCAATTGGATAGTGCGTGCCACGCCCCAAGAACAAAGCGTTTTCTTTGGACGCAAACTCTTGCGACCAACTGATGATCTGCGGCTCCAAAGCCAACACCGCTTGCAGCGCTGCTGGCAAGTGACGCATGGCTTTTAAATGCAAGGCTTCATCTGCTTCGCTTAAACGACCCTTGCTCTGCGCCAACGCCAAGGTCAGCAAAAACAAGCCCGCCAACTGGGTGGTGAAAGCCTTGGTAGAAGCCACACCAATCTCAGCGCCAGCGCGAGTCACATAGGCCAACTTGCATTCACGCACCATGGCCGATGTGGCCACATTGCAAATAGTCAACGTGTGATGCATGCCCAAACTTTGCGCGTGTCTTAAGGCTGCCAAGGTGTCTGCCGTTTCGCCCGACTGCGTGATGGTGACCACCAAGGTTTTGGGGTCAGGCACTGAGTCTCGGTAACGGTACTCGCTGGCAATTTCCACTTGGCACGGCATTTTGGCCACCGACTCCAACCAATACTTGGCCACGCAGCCACTGTAATAACTGGTGCCACAAGCCAAAATCAAAACCTTGTCAATTTCTTTGAAGACCTTGAAAGCGCTTGCAGATTCTGTACCGCCGTTCAAGCCATCAAACAACTCCGGCACGATGTGCTCTACCCCTTCCAAGGTGTCTGCAATGGCACGCGGTTGCTCAAAAATTTCTTTTTGCATGTAGTGGCGATAAGGGCCCAGTTCTGCAGCGCCACTGTGTGCGAGCACGGTTTTCACGGGGCGTTCGACGCGTTGATGGTCGCGATTTTCAATCCAATACTTGCCCAACTGAATATCAACCAAGTCACCCTCTTCAAGGTACACAATTTGATCCGTCACACCGGCCAAGGCCATGGCATCGCTGGCTAAAAAGTTTTCGTGGTGTGATGTTCCCACGCCCAAGATCAAAGGTGAACCTGCACGTGCACCCACCACGCGTTGCGGTTCGTCTTTGTGAAACACCGCAATGGCGTATGCACCTTTGAGTTCGTTCACGGTGCTTTTGACGGCATCGAATAAATCGCCGTCGTACACACTGTCCACCCAATGCGAAATAACTTCGGTATCGGTTTGGCTGGTAAACACATAGCCCTTGGCCTGCAATTGAGCACGCAGTTCATCGTGGTTTTCAATGATGCCGTTGTGCACCAAGGCCACGCGGCCGGGTTTGTCTTTGAGATCCGCCAAAGTACCAGGGCCTGAACTGAAATGCGGGTGAGCGTTGTGCACCGCAGGTGCACCGTGGGTGGCCCAGCGGGTGTGCGCAATGCCGGTGCCGCTTTCCAAATGATCGGTTTCAATTTGCGACATCAATTCGGACACACGCGACGTGCTGCGAGCACGCTTTAAACCACCTACGCTGCGCTTGAGGCTGGCTTCATGGATGGCCACACCGCAGGAGTCGTAGCCGCGGTATTCAAGGCGCTGCAAGCCCTGAACCAAGATGGGAACGATGTTTCTGTCTGAAACTGCACCAACAATGCCGCACATGGGTCAATCCTTTAAATTGAATGTGCGGGCATCTTATGCCTCTTGCTTAAAAATTAACAATAATTTTTATAGGATATATTGAAATTAAATTTCATAACTATTCTTTAATGGCTTATTATTTCAAAATAATCAGCCTATTGAAATAATACTAACCATCATGAATTCTGTATTCAACAACACCTCAAGCACTTTAGACGCCACAGATTTGAAATTGCTGAGCGCTTTGCAAGCCGATGCCAGCATCAGCAACATTGCATTGGCCAACAAATTGCAAATTTCTGCCCCCACCTGCTTGCGCCGGACCAAGCGTTTGGTGCAAGAAGGCTGGATTGAGAAGCAAGTGGCCATATTGTCGTCGGACAAACTGGGTCAACTGATGGGTCACAAGGTCACGGCATTGATTGAAGTCAGCTTGGACAAACAAGGTGAAGAGTTGTTGCAGGCGTTTGAAAATCGCGCCGTTCAAGAGGCCGCAGTTCAGCAATGTTGGCGCGTATCCCCTGGCCCCGATTTCATGCTGGTGGTGCAAGTGACCGACATGCCTGCCTACTTGGCCTTCACGCAAAGGCTTCTGACGCAAGACGCCAACGTGCGCAATGTCAAAGCTTTTTTCAGTGTGAAACGCGCCAAGTTTGGCACTCAGATCACGCTGCCTACCATTTAAGAAAGTCTGCTTCAGGCCTGCTCATGGATGCATCGGCCTTGTGCCGAACCCATCACTTGGCCTTGGGTGTTTTCTGCGGCCGCTTCCAATTGGCAATGCTCACTTGCTTGCCTCGCGCCACACTCAATGCACCGGGCTCGGTGTTCTTGGAAATGGTGGAACCACCGCCCACTGTGCCGCCTGCGCCAAGGGTGACGGGTGCAATCAACACACAGTTGCTGCCCACATGCACGTCGTTTTCAATGATGGTGCGGTGCTTGTTGGCGCCGTCGTAATTGGCCGTGATGCTGCCTGCGCCATAGTTCACGCGTTCACCCACGGTGGCATCGCCCAAGTAAGCCAAATGATTGGCTTTAGCGCCTTTGGCCAAGGTGGAATTTTTCACTTCGACAAAATTGCCGATGTGCACTTCGGGACCTAATTCTGCACCTGGACGCAGTCTTGCAAACGGCCCAACCAAGGCGCCCTCACCCACTGTCACCCCTAGTTTTTCACCATCGATGTGGGTGAAGGCATGGATCGCAGCACCTGCGGCTATGCGCGCATTGGCAATGACGCAGTTGGGGCCAATCCGAACGCCTTCGCCCAAATGCACTTGGCCTTCAAACACGCAGTTCACATCGATTTCAACATCGGCGTCGCAGTGCAATTCACCGCGTACATCGAAGCGCGCAGGGTCGGCCAAGCGCACGCCTTGCAACATCAATTCGTTTGCTTTTTGCAACTGGTAAGCGCGCTCCAATTGGGCCAACTGTTGCGGGCTGTTCACCCCCGTCACTTGCAGTTCGTCTTGAATCCGATGCGCCACCACCTTCACACCATCGGCCACTGCCCACTTCACCACATCGGTGAGGTAGTACTCGCCTTGCGCATTTTGGTTGTCAAGTTTGGCCAGCCAAGTTTTGAGCTGTTTGGCGGGCACGGCCATGATGCCGCTGTAGACCTCTTGAATTGTGAGCTGCTCTGGACTGGCGTCTTTTTGCTCCACGATGGCCAGCACGCTGTCGCCTTGCGGGTTGCGCACAATGCGGCCGTAGCCAGTTGGGTTTGGCATGTCGAGGGTGAGCAAGGCCAAGCCATCTGATGTTGATCCTGTTTGACGCACACACGCCATCAAGGCAATTAGCGTGTCAGCATGCGTCAGGGGCACATCACCCGACAGCACCACCACCAAGCCGTCATCGGCTAGCGCGGGAACGGCTTGCTGCACCGCATGGCCTGTGCCCAGCTGGGGTTCTTGCCTGACAAATTTGACGGCCAACTTGCCAGAGACCGAAGAAACGGCCGCTTCCACCTCGGCTGCGCCGTGGCCCGTAATCACCACGGCAGATCTAGCTTTCAATTGAGTCGCTGTGTCTAAGACATGGCTCAACAAGGGTTTGCCTGCCAAACGCTGTAAAACCTTGGGAATTCGACTTTTCATTCGAGTACCCTTACCCGCCGCCATGACAACCACGTCCAGCGGCCGTTCGAGCGAAAATATGGCTTGATTGACTGATTGATCCGACATGGCGAAATTTTCCTTTTGGTCCCGAATTATCACGGCTTCTGTGGTGGCTGTGTCAATGAGCGTTATTTTGACCGGCTGCAGCGCCATCCGCTTAGGCTACAACAAGCTGCCCGAAATCGCATCTTGGTGGTTAGACAGTTACATTGATTTCACAGATTCCCAAGGCCCACAAGCCAAAGTAGCGCTTCAAAAGCTTCAGACTTGGCACCGCAAAGAGGAACTGCCGGCCATTGCCGAGTTGCTGGTACAAGCCCAAACTTTGGCACCGCAAAACATCACCCCTGAACAAGCCTGCAAAGTTTGGGAGAGCGCTCAAGTTCGCATTGAATCTTTGATTCAGGAAAGCAGTCGGTTGGCTGCACCAGTGGTGTCTCAATTGAGCGCCAAGCAGCTCAAGCATTTGGAAAAAGAGTGGGCTTCGCGCAATGAGGATTGGAAAAAAAATTGGCTTCAAGGCACCCCAGATACGCGCGTAAAAAAGCGAGTCGACCTTGCCGCTGAGCGCTTCAACTCTTTTTATGGCGACTTGAACGCGGAGCAAAGGCAACTGCTCAAACAACAATTTTTGCAGTCGGCATGGACACCAGAGTGGGGCTATCAGCAGCGCGTCAAACGCCAACAAGAACAATTGACTGCGCTGCAGGCCATGTCTTCCGAGATCACCAAACCGGCCATGCCTTTAGCGCAAGTGGAAAAAGCCTTGGAGGCACTGATGTTGCATTCTGTGCGTCCCAGAGATACAAGCGACCTCTCTAAACAACTTTTGCTAGAACAACAAGCTTGCCAAAATTTAGCGCAACTTCACAACACCATGTCCCCCGCCCAACGATTGAAAGCACAGCGCAAACTCAAAGACTACGAAACCGATGTGCGTGAACTCATGAAGATTTAATTGAGGGCAAAACAAATGGGGTCAGATCAACATTAATTTCCAAGCAAAGGGGACAAAGGCTAAGGGGGGCTTCCTCATGGTGGAGTACCACAAATCGTCAGCCCCCCTTAGCCTTTGTCCCCTTTGCTTGGAAATTAATGTTGATCTGACCCCATTTGTTTTGCCCCCAATTAAATTTCTCAGTCCTGAAGGGCTTTCCACATTTCGATGTCGCGCTCTGCCGTCCAGATGCGGGGGTTTTTGATGCCAGAGGCTTCGTCGAAGGCGCGCGTCACATCAAACGGCAAGCAGTGCTCGTAAATGAACACATGACCAAACACGGGGTCCATGCTTTTGCGGGTGTGGGCCATGGCGGCTTTCAAATCCATCTTGCCAGCGACAGCTTCTTTGCCTGCATTGAACAAAGTCTCTACCCAGCGCTTGGTGTAGTCCAAGGCTTTGTTCACGTCGGCTTGGCCCTTCATGGCTTCACCGCGGCCAGGCACGATGGCTTCTGCCTTCAAGG
>CANFJC010000173.1 GCA_947447245.1 Comamonadaceae bacterium | reverse complement strand
GGCCAGAACAACGTTTGATTTGGTACAGCAAACAGGGTCGAGTTCGGTTTGAAAAAACCGTGTCTTCACACGTGCGAAGTCTGAAAACTTTTTGCAGCAGTTGAATCGTTTCTTTCACGGCCCATGCACTGGGGTATGGCCCAAAGTAGCAGTGTTTTTTTTCAACACCCCCGCGGTAGTAGGCAATTCTTGAATAGTCTTCTGCTTTGACAAGCAGCTTGTCTTCGCTTTCAGATTCAGCCCTCAGTTTGTTTTGGCGTGCCGATCCGGTGCCCGATACTTTCAGGTAGGGATAGCTTTTGTCATCTCGAAACAAAATATTGAACTTGGGGCTCAATGTTTTGATCAAATTATTTTCAAGCAACAAAGCTTCAGCTTCCGAACGCACCACGGTGGTTTGCATGCGACGGATCTTGCTGATCATGTGCCCAATGCGGGTACCACCATGGTCTTTATGAAAATAACTGCTGACGCGCTTTTTTAAATTCCTGGCCTTGCCAACGTACAAAACCTGGTCTTCCGCGTCGAAATAGCGATAGACCCCCGGCAAGCTGGGAAGCGCGGCCACCTCGGCCAACAAAGAATCTGGGTGAACACTGGACATGGGGGCTATTGTGTCTCGAAGCGCGCGACAATATCACCCATGCTTTGGGACATTTTTTGCCGCGTCATCGATAACCACGGAGATTTGGGGGCCTGTTGGCGCCTGAGCGCCGACTTGGCCTCGCGCGGTCACAGCATCAGGCTTTGGGTCGACGATGCCAGTGCGCTTGTTTGGATGGCGCCCAATGCGAAGCCCAATGCCGAGGGACGAGCCCAGCTCATCACGACAACGGGATCTGTGGTTGTGCGGGCTTGGCATGAGGCCCTCCATGGCCAAGACCAGCCCTCCGACGTTTGGGTAGAAGCCTTTGGCTGCGAACTGCCCGATCATTTTGTTCATTGGGCGCATCAAAGCCAAGCCAATGCGCACAGCCCTTCATGTCCCGTCTGGCTGAATTTGGAATACCTGAGTGCAGAGACTTATGTGGAAAGAAGCCACAAATTGCCCTCGCCTGTGATGAGCGGCCTGCTGAAAGGCCGAACCAAATGGTTTTTTTACCCTGGGTTCAATGACAAAACAGGTGGCTTGATTCGAGAGGCAAGGGTTCTCGACAAAATAAATGGCGCGGCATTTCCAGAGTCTTATCAGTCTGGCAGCAAGCCCTACCCCAAAAAAAGCACGCTTTTTTGTTACGAGCCAGCAGCCTTGGCAGAGGCCATGCAATTGGCCTCTTTAAACACTTCCGGACATCACTGGCAGGTGGCTCATGGTCGAGGTGCTTTGGCCTTCGAGCAGGCCTTGAGCAGTTTGCCAAACCCTTTTGATCGACCTTCACATCAGTTCATTCCACCTCTTTCTCAAACAAAATTTGACCAACTTTTAAAGTCAAGTGACTTGAATTTTGTCAGGGGTGAAGACTCTTTGGTCAGGGCGCTATGGGCTGGCAAGGCCTTTGTTTGGCAAATTTATCCGCAAGATGATGGCGCTCATGGCCCCAAATTGAATGCTTTTTTAGACTGGCTCCAACCACCAGACAGCCTTCGACGTTTTCACCTTGTTTGGAATGGACTTTCGCAAGAACCCTTGCCTGAGGTGGACCTGCCAGCTTGGCATGCTTGCGCCATGGCGGCACAAGCGCGTTTGATGCAACAAATCGATTTGGTCAGCCAATTGCTCCAATTTGTTGAAGAAAAGCGCTAAACTCGTGGGCTTTGGGACAACATTGGACAGATTATGAAAGTAGCTCAAGAAATTCGCGTCGGTAACGTCATCATGCAGGGCAAAGACCCCATGATCGTTTTGCGCACTGAATACAGCCGCGGCGGCCGCGGTGCTGCCACCGTGCGCATGAAGCTCAAAGCTTTGCTCAGCAACATGGGCACTGAGTCCGTGTTCAAAGCCGACGACAAAATGGACCAAGTCATCTTGGACCAAAAAGAGTGCACTTACTCTTACTTTGCCGACCCCATGTATGTTTTCATGGACACTGAATTCAACCAGTACGAAGTTGAATCAGAAAACATGGGCGACGCCCTGCACTACCTCGAAGACGGTATGTCGGTTGAAGTCGTGTTCTACGACGGCAAGGCCATTTCTGTTGAACTGCCCACCAGCGTCGAACGCGAAATCACTTGGACCGAGCCAGCCGTCAAAGGCGACACTTCCGGCAAAGTGCTCAAGCCCGCTAAGATTGCAACCGGCTTTGAAGTGCCTGTGCCTTTGTTTGTGAACCAAGGCGACAAAATTGAAATTGACACACGCACAGGCGAATACCGCAAGCGCGTTTGAACAATTTGTTTCAGTGGCCTTGCCTGCTGCGCAAAAGACCTCTTAGGAGGTCTTTTTTTTGGGCTAGCGACTTATTGATGCTTGGGTCGCAAGCGCCAAGCTTGTGGCGCGCCGCTGGCGACAGCCGTGCCCACCACCCAAAAGACCACCGAGACGCCCACAACAGCCCCGGCCGCGCCAAAAATAAGTGGCATCACCACGCTCGAAGCGTTGACGGTCATGATGCGCAAACCAAGGGCTTCCCCTTGACGATGGGCTGGCGTAATTTGGTGCAAGGTGCTCATCACCATGGGCTGAACCACACCCAAAGCCAGACCCAAACAAACCGAACAAATCCCCATGGCCAGTGCAGAGTCAAACAAGGGGTAAACAGCAAAGATCAGGCCCGCGCAAATCATGGCGCCGGTGAGCAAGCGGTATTCTTGAAGGTGCCGCGCAATCCAAGGCAAGATCACACGGATCATGGCCGAAGCCACAGCGAATGAGCCCAAAATGGTGCCCACCACCGACGCACTGAAGCCACGCTCATGCCCCAACACGGGCACCACAAAAGTATGAACGTCCCAACAAGATGACAGCAACCAATTGACGAACAGCAGCCTGCGCATCAGCGGCTCATGCAGCAAATCCCATACGCGGGCATTGGCATGTTCAGGAAGTTGCGGCTCGATGGGTTTTTCTTCAATGTTGCGAATCCATAACCAAGCCAACAAAGGAAAAATGGTGAGCATGACAAAGGTGGCACGAAATCCATCGGCATCGGCAGGCAAGGCGCCTGCGTAGTCAATCATCAAACCCGCAAAAAATGGGCCCATGAAATTAGAGACCGCGGGTCCAATGGCCAACCAACTGAAGGTTTCTTTCAACTGGTTGGCATCTGAAGAAATACGGCCTACGTGCCTTTGCAAAGCAATGACCGTGATGCCCGTAGCCCCACCGGTGGCAAGAGCGCCGATGCAAAGAACAGGAAAAATGGGCCAAATGACGGCCAGTCCTGCGCCTGAGCAAGCCATGACCACACCAATTTGCACGGGCCGTTTTAGACCATGCCGATCGGTGAATCGACCCGCTGGAATGGCCATGAAAACTTGCGTCAGCGAGAACAGGGCCAGCAATATACCCACGGCCATGGTGCTGTAGCCTTGTTGAAGGGCCAGCAGCGGTGTTGCCAAACGCATGCCTGTCATGCAGGCGTGTAAAAAAATCTGACCGATGATCAGTTTGGCAAGCTCACGCTTCACGGGTTTTCGCCGTCACTGACATCGGCTTCATGGGGCAGCAAACCGGCCGCTTGGACTTCTGGCAAGGCCTCCACTTGGCGCAATGCACGGTGCATCACATTGCTTCGCGTTTGCGCTTTGTCCAGTGTATTCAACACAGTTTGAGTTTGTTCTTTGACTTTGGCCAAGACGTCGCCAAACTTGCCAAACTCTGTTTTGACGGCGCCCAAAACTTGCCAAACTTCGCTCGAACGTTTTTCGAGCGCCAAGGTTCGAAAACCCATTTGCAAAGAGTTCAACATGGCCATCAGGGTGGTAGGGCCTGCCAGGGTGACACGGAAATCACGTTGCAAAGATTCAATCAGGCCCGGTCTGCGCAACACTTCGGCATACAAACCTTCAGTGGGCAAGAACATGATGGCAAAGTCTGTGGTGTAAGGTGGCTCGACATATTTCTCAGTCATGGATTTGGCTTCCAAGCGAACCCGCGCCTCCAAAGCCTTGCTGCACAGATCTGCCTGAATCACATCGGCACGCGATTGGGCATCTAGCAAGCGTTCGTAATCTTCATTGGGAAACTTGGCATCGATGGGCAACCAAACAGGCTCGCCATCGTCAGATCGGCCTGGCAAGCGAATGGCAAAGTCCGCCCGATTTTTGCTGCCTGGCCGCGTAGCATGTTGCGTTGCATACTGATCAGGGGCCATCACTTGCTCTAGCAAGGACGCCAACTGCGCTTCGCCAAACATGCCTCGGGTTTTGACGTTGGTGAGCAAGTGCTTGAGATCGCCTACGCCCTGCGCCAAGGTGTTCATTTCACCCAGACCCTTGTGCACCTGCTCCAAACGGTCGGCCACTTGCTTGAAACTTTCGCCCAAGCGCGCTTGCAAGGTGGTCTGCAATTTTTCGTCGACTGTTTGTCGCATTTCATCGAGCTTGGCAGTGTTGCTTTGCTGAAGCTGCGCCAGTTGAGTTTCCAAGGTGCCGCGCATTTCAGACAGGCGCCGTGCATTAGTTTCAGACAATTGCTGAACCTGTAAGGTGAGCGTGTCTGACAGCGTTTTTTGCAACAAAGCCAATTGCTGTGCAAACGCATCCATCTGGCTGTTTTGGGTGCGTGTGGCTTCTGCGCTTTGTTGAACCAAGCTTTGCTGAAAGGTGCCTAAAGTTTGAATCAATTCTTGGCGCCCGCCTCTGGCAGACTCGCTGATGGCGTTGCGAAGTTCTCGCTCCAATCTTTCATTGGCCAATTGAAGAGACGAAGTCAACTCCACCAACTCTTCAGCAGCGTGCGCGCCTTCTCGACGTTGGCGCCATAACGCAAACAGCAACACCAGCGTCAAAAAGCTGATGGCTGTCAGAATCCAAAGTAGCATGCTGCTGTCCATGTATGAAGTCTGTTTAATTCAAGCTTTCATCAAGTCGCTGACTTGGCAGCAACTTGGTTAAGCGGCGTGAGCGCATGGCCTGAAGCAAAGAAAGAAACCAAGTTATCGGCAGCCAATTGGGCCATGGCCAAACGGGTTTTCACGGTTGAGCTGGCAATGTGCGGCGTGAGCACCACATTGGGCAGCGTTAACAAATCAGGATGAACATAGGGTTCACCTTCAAACACATCCAATCCAGCTGCAGCAATTTGCTTGTTTTTAAGCGCCATTGCCAAAGCGGCATCGTCCACAATGCCGCCGCGTGCAATGTTCACCAAAGTGGCCGTTGGCTTCATTTGGGCAATTTCTGCAGCACCTATGCTGTGATGCGAAGCAGCGCTGTAGGGAAGAACCAAGACCAAGTGGTCGGCCGTTTTGAGAAGCGTCTCTTTGTCTACATACGTGGCTTTGCATTCGCTCTCAGTCGCAGCGTCAAGTGGGCTTCTGTTGTGATACACGACTTTCATGCCAAAACCTAAAGCACCGCGGCGTGCAATGGCCTGCCCAATGCGGCCCATGCCCAAAATACCCAAGGTGCTGCCGTGAACTTCTGCGCCCGCAAACATGTCGTAGCGCCACTGCTTCCAAAGTCCTGCGCGCAAGTAATGCTCGCTTTCCGTCATTCGGCGCGCTGTGGCCATCATGAGCGCAAAGCCAAAATCAGCGGTTGTTTCAGTCAGCACATCGGGCGTGTTGCTGGCAATGACACCCAAGCCAGTCATGGCGGGAACATCAAAGTTATTGAAGCCTACCGCCATGTTGGCTGCTATCTTGAGCCTGGGCTGTGCGCCCAAAACTTGGGCGTTGATGGGGTCAGAGCCTGTGGTCAAAGTTGCATCATGACTGGCTATGGCTTGTTGCCATGCATCGGGCGTCCAGGGTTGATCAGCTTGATTGCTGGTGACTTCAAATTTTTCAGACAGTGAATCAATGACCGATTGAAAAATGGGTCTGGCCACTAACAACTTAGGCTTCATGTGCAAACTTTCAAATGAAGAGTAGAAGAATTAAACATTGAGAATCATTGAAACTTGAAAGCCAATCAGTGGGTCAATTGGTATTCAAAGATGTAGAAAATGGCGCCACCAAAATATCCCAGTAACGCCAATAAACTGACCTTCTTCATGTACCAGAGGAAATCAATTTTTTCCAAGCCCATGGCGGCCACACCTGCTGCCGAGCCAATGATCAAAATTGAGCCGCCCGTGCCT
>CANFJC010000172.1 GCA_947447245.1 Comamonadaceae bacterium | reverse complement strand
TTTGATTTTCGGGTCAAGGCCAAGACGCACCACCGCCCTTTATGGGACAAAACCTTTTATATCGGGTCCATGCTTGCCTCATGGTCGCAAGGCTTTATGTTGGGCCAGCTCATTACAGGATTTCAGCAAGATACGGCAGGGTTTTTCTTCAGTGCTCTGATTGGCTTTTGCTTGGTATTTGCTTACCGCTTATTGGGCGCTGGCTGGTTGATCATGAAAACCGAAGGCGCCCTGCAAATGCAGGCTGTTGAGTGGGCTAAGTCTAGTTTGTGGTTAACCGCAGCAGGCGTGTTTGCCATTTCTGTCGCAACACCTTTGGTGAGCCCTCGTATTTTTGACAAGTGGTTTAGCTTTCCAAACCTGTTGATGCTGTTGCCCATTCCAGCCATGACACTTGCCTTGTTTTTGGTCATAAGGCGCAGTTTGTCCAGATTGCCCACACGCTTTGCTCAGGGAAATCAATATGGGGCAGGCGTACCATTCGCCAGCACCGTGGGTATCTTCTTGCTCTCTTTTTACGGCTTGGCCTATAGCCTGTTTCCATGGTTGGTCATAGACAAGATCAATATCTGGCAAGCTGCTAGTTCACCAGAAGCCTTGATGGTCATTTTCTATGGCGTCGTGCTGGTATTGCCATTCATCATTGGCTATACCGTCTTCGCCTACCGAGTGTTTTGGGGTAAGTCCACCCAACTACGCTACTGATTGTTGACTCATTATTCAGGGCTTTTGCCCAATGAAGCCCACAAGTGAAGACATGCCGCTGTGGCCAGGGCCTTCATCCACCTCTTTGAGATATGTTTGAAGGTCTATGACTTTGTAGTTTTTGAATGATGTGAGCAAGAGTTCTTCGTCATAAAGGTTCTCTGGAACGCCTGGCCCACCTGTTTTGTATTGCATTTGCGCTTTGCCATAGCCCTGAATGATCAAGGTGCCACCAGGTTTCAGTGCATGATTTAATTTTTCAAAGAGTTCTGTTCGAGGCGTTGGATCGGCAAACTGAAAGAAGATGCCTGCAATGGTGTCGTAGTGATTGGCCTTCCATTCAAAGCCTTCCCAGTCACTGCATTGAAAATTAACGGAGACCTGATGTTTGGCCGCCAATTTCTTGGCTTTCTCAATGGCAACAGGCGAAAAGTCGAAGGCATCTACGTCAAAACCTTGCGACGCTAGCCACACACTGTTGCGGCCTTCGCCGTCTGCGATGGACAAAGCTTTGCCTTTGTGGAGCAGCGGTGTTTTATCAGCCAAATATTGGTTGGGTTTTTCACCAAAGAGGTAATTGTCCGAAGAGAAGCGCTCATTCCAACGCGCCAATGGGTTTGTAAATTTCGTCATGCCAGGTTGCTCCAAATAACAATATTATGAAAAATCCTTTATCCATTTCCCTAAGTCAGATGCAGATCGGGCACCAGATATTCGGGAAACTTCCTTACCACCCTTAAAAATAGCAAGTGTAGGAATGCTTCGAATATTGTGTTTCGCGCCCAAGTCTTGGTGGGCTTCTGTATCTACTTTCACAAATCGAGCATAGGGCTCCAACAAGGCGCATGCTTTCTCATATTCGGGTGCCATCATGCGACAAGGGCCGCACCACGGTGCCCAGAAGTCAACTACGACGGGTACTTCACTTTTGGCAATTTGAGCGGCTAAGCCAATTGCATTCAAGTTGGCAGGGTGCTTGTCAAATAAAGGTTTGTGGCAACTTCCACAAGATAACTCAGCTTCGAGCTGGTCAGTCGATACCCGATTGATGCTGTTGCAATGTGGGCATACCAAGTGTGTTTTCATATTTCAATCTCTGTTTATGGTTCAAAGACTCAGTTGGAGGTGTGAAGCCTTTTTTTCAAGCCAATCTTCGTGCATTTAATTGTGTTTGCCTTGATTTAAGTTAAGTCTGTCTTGGTTCCAATTATTACGATCAAACAAGCTCTTGAAATCAAGTGCGAATCGTTGATCAATTATGAAGGAATCGAATCATGGCCGAGAAAACAATTACCGTTGAACTTCGCCAACGTTCAAACTACCAGTTTGACATTGAGTTCAGTGAAGGTATGCCACAACTCATGTCAGACGAGCCTGCACCATTGGGAGAAGGAAAAGGGCCATCGCCAGTTCAGATGCTAGCAGCATCTGTTGGCAACTGCTTGAGCGATTCTTTATTTTTTGCACTTGCCAAATTTAAGCAGAAGCCAGAACCTATTCACACCACCGTGAATGCGCTGGTCGGTAGAAACGCAGAAGGCAGGATGCGCGTTCTTCACATTGAAGCCAAGATCCGTTTGGGTGTAGAAGCTAGCAAACTTGAACACCTAGATCGCGCCCTAGAACAGTTTCAGGAATTTTGTACTGTGACGCAAAGTGTAGGGCAGGGAATTCCAATTCACATTCGCGTCATGGATGCCACTGGATTGATCCTAAAAGACTAGAAATCTATTGCTTTGAGTGTTAACAATGCGAAGAATTAAAAGTGCCGAGATTAGTTAATTGGTATTTGTACCGTGAGGCCTAGGTAGTTTCTTTTCACAATCGGAAGCAAAAGGTACTTGTCTGTATACCAAGCACCCAAAGCTGAACCTATGGCATGTGCCACCATGTCCAGTTGTTGACTAGAACGTTTTCCTACTTTGGAAATCTCATAGTTTTGCTCTGATATGACGATGGCTGTGCTCACGCCAAAGCCAATCCAAGCGCGGTATTCTGAATCGGAGTACCTGTGCGTAATGTAGCCTGCAATTGCAGCACCACTGATCACGTGGCTCATTTCACTGCTAAAACTGTCACTGGCGTTGCATTTAGGACTCCCGAAAAGACTCAATAACATGAATGTTGCAACAATGCCTAACTTGTACTTTGATACAGAACTATTCATTAGTGCTTGCCAGAATTCGACATGTCATTTCGAATCTTTGTAAGGTACGCGTTAAAGTCAAAATTCGGATCTTGCTCGAAGGCAATTTGTTGCCAATGACGAGTTTTTTCCTGTAACGATTTATGTTGATGTTTGATAGGACAAAAGTAAGCTTCAGTCGCGGCAATGACCTCTTTTGCAAAACTGACCACCCCTACGCCATATGCGCAGTAACTGCAATGAAACTTTGATATCCAATCAAGGTACTTGAGTTCTTGACGGTCAAAAAGAATATATTTGCTTCTTGTGATCTTTGGGATGTCATAAATTGGAAAGCATGTCCATTGGTAAAAAGTCACACATATATCTAAGAGTCCAATTGGCAAAATCATGCTGTAAATAATTGGTCCTGTGATGAGGTTAATCGGTCTAGACCGCTTGATGAGTGCGAAGAGACCCAGTTGATTGTTTGTTTTCACGGCAGAGTTTTCGCATTCATTTGAAGAGTCTTGTTGAATCGAGTCAGTCATTTCATTAAATGACGATTATTCAAATTTGAATTGACCTATATCAATCTGTGCAGCGTAGTACGCCATACGATGCCATCATCCCTGATGTTGATTACGAATACTGATCTCTTCGCGACTTGGGGTTCACATTGACCCAAAGGGGTTCACCATGCAAGTCGGTAAAGAGAAACTTCTCTGGATGTACGAGAAGATGGTTCAGATCCGTTATTACGAAGAAACCATGGCGGCGGTTTACATGGAAGGCAAGCTTCCTCCCGCTATCCAAAAGGGTCTTGCCTTTGACATTGGTGCAGGCCCAGTCCCAGGCGAAATGCATTTGGCGGCAGGTCAAGAGCCAGTTGCAGTGGGTATTTGTGCCCACTTGTCTGACGATGACACCGTGGTTGGCACCCATCGCCCACATCACTTTGCAATCGCCAAGGGCGTTCCCCTCAATCCCATGACGGCGGAAATGTTTGGCAAAGTGACGGGCTTGGGAAAAGGCAAGGGCGGGCACATGCACTTGTTTGATAACGCTCACAAGTTCAGTTGCAGCGGCATCATTGGGGCCAGCATGCCCATTGCCTGTGGCGCTGCATTGGCTGCTAAAAAGCTGGGTAAAAATTGGGTGTCGATCGCATTTTTTGGTGAAGGTGCAGCCAATCAAGGCTCATTTCATGAATCACTCAACTTAGCAGCCATTTGGAAATTACCAGTGATTTTTGTCTGTGAAGACAATCAATGGGCTATCTCTGTGCCTAAATCGAAGGCTACATCCATCGAATGGATCGCAGACAGGGCAGCAGGGTATGGCATTCCAGGCATTCGTGTACCTGAAAACGATGCACTTCAAATCTATGAGGCTGTGGCTCCCGCTATCGCCAGAGCCAGGCGAGGCGAAGGACCCAGCTTAATTGAAATCAAAACAGATCGGTACTTTGGACACTTTCAAGGTGACCCTGAAACATATCGCCCCAAAGATGAAGTCGCCAACTTAAGAAAGAGTGATCCCATTCCAAAGCTGTCACAGATGCTCAAGGAAAAGGGATTTTTAACGGCAGACCAAGAGGCAAGTATTGTTCAAACGATGCATGCGCAAGTTGACAGTGCATTTGAATTTGCACGCAAGAGCGAATATCCCAATGCGAACGATGCATTGCACGATGTTTTTGTAAATGGTCACTTAAACGGCAGGGCTTTGGTATGAAAACAAATCGCATCTTGACCATGGCGCAAGCCATATCTGAAGGCATCTCGCAAGAAATGACGCGTGATTCAAATGTCTTTGTCATGGGGGAAGACGTTGGATCGTATGGCGGCATCTTTGGTGCCACTGGCGGGTTGCTAGACAAGTTTGGCAAAGACCGCATCATGGACACACCCATTTCTGAGACAGCCTTCATTGGTACAGCAACTGGGGCGGCAGCAGCTGGCCTTCGACCTATTGTGGAGTTGATGTTTGTAGATTTCTTTGGCGTATGTATGGACCAAATCTACAACCATCTGGCCAAAAATACCTACATGTCGGGCGGCCATGTGAGCCTGCCGGTGGTCATTACCACTGCCATTGGCGGAGGATACGGCGATGCCGCACAGCACTCCCAATGTTTGTATTCAATCTTTGCGCACATGCCGGGCATCAAAGTGGTAGTGCCTTCCAATGCCTACGACGCTAAGGGCTTGATGGTTCAGGCAATTCGAGATAACAACCCCGTCATCTTCATGTACCACAAGGGCATCATGGGTCTGCCATGGATGGCGTTCTTTGAGGGCAGCAGCAATGCGGTGCCAGAAGACTTGTATGTTTTGCCTTTTGGCAAAGCCAATTTTGTGACTGAAGGATCTGACATCACCATTGTGACCATCAGCCAAATGGTGCAAAAGGCAGTGTTGGCCGCCAAAGTTTTAGAAGAGCAGAGTATTCATGCCGAAGTCATTGATTTGCGAACACTGGTACCCATGGACACCGAGAGTGTGCTGAAGTCAGTTCGAAAAACAGGCCGCTTGTTGATTGTGGATGAAGACTATTTAGGCTTCGGCTTGAGTGGCGAAATCTCTGCAGTCATCGCTGAAAACCTTGACTCTATTTCTTTGAAAGCGCCCATTAAACGGCTTGCAGTTCCCAATGTGCCAATTCCTTATAGTCGGCCTTTGGAGCAATTTGTCATTCCGCAAGTCTCCAACATTGTTCTTGCTGCCCAAGAATTAATGGTCAAGAAAATGGCGCTATTGGAAGCACAGTGATTGAGATCAAACTGGATGCCGCGGCCTGGGATGGTGCGCAGGACGATGCTCAAGCGCTGCTTGAAAAATGGCTTGTTGTCCCAAATGAACAAGTCATTAAGGGACAGACCTTGGTCACTGTTGTGATGGTTAAAGCAACGATTGATATTGAAGCGCCAACTGATGGCTTCATTCAGCAAATATTCGTTCAAAACGGTGAAAGCTTTGCCTTGGGAACGGTATTGGCTACTTTTAAAAAATCAGAAATATCAAATTGAAATGACTGATTCAAATTAACGCACAAAGAATAGTCTTTGTGGGTTTTTTTCGGGAAAACTGACAAAGAGCGCGATGCGTTTAGGTTAGTCAGTGGCGTTTACCATTCAGATGTTCACATCAGAGATGGCACTTTGATCTGGGCGGTAGTCGTAAGTTTCAAAAGTTTGAAAAAGGAATGAAGCCACCAGTAACGATGGGTCATGATCGCCTTTGGCGAAGTGTTGTCGGGTGGACCAGAATCTGGGCTCTCTGCGCTTAAGGCCGTTTGTTGAATGACTTATTAGGGGTCTAACTGCGACCTAACATTGATTGCTTGTCGCTCTTCATCCGCGATGCTAATATTCTTCGCGAACAGGAGAATGAACATGAAA
>CANFJC010000171.1 GCA_947447245.1 Comamonadaceae bacterium | reverse complement strand
ATGACGAACGTCCTCACCCAAGGTTATGGGGTGCCTTTGCCAAGGTCTTGGCTCACTATTGCCGAGATGAAAAGTTGTTCAGCTTGCCCCAAGCCATCCACAAGATGACAGGCTTGTCTGCGAAGCGGTTTGGCATCAAAGACCGTGGCGTCATCCAAGTGGGCGCTTACGCAGATCTTGTTTTGCTTGACCCGCACAAGATACAAGACAAAGCGACCTATGAGCACCCACATCAAATGTGCGAAGGCATTCACAAGGTATTGCTCAACGGCGAGTGGGCCTTTGAAAATGGCACAGTGACAGGTCGCGGCTCAGGCAAGTTCCTCAAACGCAACGGCGCCTGATGAACACTTCAACCCCGCGGATGATGTTTGGCATGCAAGTTTTTCAATCTTTCTCGGGCCACATGCGTGTAGATGGTGGTGGTCGAGATATCGGCATGCCCTAGCAAGACCTGAACCGATCTCAAATCTGCGCCATGGTTAAGCAGGTGCGTGGCAAAAGCGTGCCTTAAGGTGTGTGGCGACAAAGGTGCGGTGATGCCAGACAACACAGCGTATTTTTTGATCAACTGCCAAAACATGATGCGCGACATGGCGGTTCCTGCTTTGGGGCCGCTGGTGGTCACAAACAAATCATCCGTTTGTTTGGCCCCCAATAAGGCGCCTCGCGCGTTTTGCATGTAGTCCGTCAAACTGTCGCGGGCCATGTCACCAAAAGGCACCAGGCGCTCTTTGCTGCCTTTCCCCATGATTCGCAACACCCCCTCATTCAAAGAGACATGCAAGGTTTTGAGCTTGACCAACTCGGTCACCCGCAAACCGCTGGCGTACAGCAACTCCAGCATGGCTTTGTCGCGCAAGCCAAGTGCCATATTGACATCAGGCGCAGACAGCAAAGCATCTACCTGATCTTCTGACAAAGTTTTGGGCACCCGCAAGGCTTGCTTGGCTGCCAACATTCTGAGGGTGGGGTCGACTTCCACAATTCGCTCGCGCAGTGCCCAGCGGTAGAAGCGCTTGAAAACCGTTAAGCGGCGATTGGATGATGTGGCTTTGGTCAAACTGTGACGGGCCGCAAAATAGGCTTGCAAGTGCGACTCTTGCACCGCAATGAGGGCGTGGCCTGTCGTTTGACAGAGCCACTTCGCCAAGGCCGCTAAATCTCGCCGGTATGCAGCCAAAGTATTGGCCGACAAACCGTCTTCTAGCCAAACCGCATCAACAAAGCGGTCGATGGCGGCTTGGCTGTCAGGACTCATCAGTCGAGTCGGAGTTTTTGAGTGTCCACAACATTTTTGTAGACATCAAATTCAGCTTTAATTTGAGCAGCAAACTGCTCAGGCGTGTTGGCAATGACAATGGAACCCGTGTCTTCAATGCGCTTGCGAACAGCAGGATCTTCCAAGGCTTTTTTCACACCACTGCTCACTTTATCGACCACTTCTTTGGGCAAATTCTTAGGGCCCAAAATACCGTAGTACGCCATGCGATTGACGGGCTCCAAGCCGACTTCTTTGAAGGTGGGCACGTTGGGCAACTGCGCCAAACGTTGCGGTGCAGCCACCACAATGGGGATTAATTTGCCGGCTTGAATGAAGGGCAATGCTGAAGGCAAGTTGTCAAAAATGATGAGGACCTGGCCCGCCACTGTGTCGTTCAAAGCAGGGCCAGCACCACGGTACGGAATGTGCGTGATGAAAACGCCTGCCAAGCTTTTCCAGAGTTCTGTTTGCAAGTGGCCAATGCCGCCTGTGCCAGAAGATGAATAGGAATATTTACCCGGATTTTTTTTCAACTCAGCTAAAAAATCTTTGTAGTTGCGCGCAGGGAAACTGGGATGCACAGCGATCACATTGGGCGTGGCCGCAATGTTGATGATGGGCGTAAAGTCTGTAACGGGGTTGTACGGATTCTTAGGATTGATGGCTGGGTTGGCGGCAGTTGTAGACACTGTGGCCACCCCCAATGAATAGCCATCAGGTGCCGAGCGAACTGTTTCTTGGGCACCCACCACACCGCCGCCTCCTGCCTTGTTTTCAACAATCACGGACTGCCCCAATGCTTTGCCCAAAGGATCGGCTATGACGCGGGCCACAATGTCAGTGGTGCCGCCCGGTGCAAAAGGCACCTGCAACTTAATGACTTTGCTGGGGTAATTTTGCGCCCAAACTGCGCTAGAAGTGGCACTGAAGACAAAACAGACTGCTGCGGTCAACAAACTCAAACGACGGCTCATCGAAACTCCTGTCAATAACTGTTTAGCATCATAAGCAATATCTAGCCCACTTTGAAGGCAGAAAGCGCAAAGACAAGCGTTATGCTAATAGGGTGAACTACGCTCAGCTTTTATTCCCAGATTTTTCCCTGATTTTGTGCGGTTACTTCTTGTGCCGTTACACACCCCTGAATCGGCCGCTTTGGCAACAAGTCGAGTTCCTGGTTTATTACTTCTTGTTTCCCATATTGCTTTTTCACTCCATTGTGAAAAGCCCCTTAGACATCCATGCAACATCTGGCTTTTTGCTAGCCGGTCTTGCCATGGGCTTCTCGGCCATCTTGATCAGCAACAGCATGCCTTACTGGCCATGGGTTCGCCACAAAATAGACCTCAGAGACCACGCAGCCAGCGCTCAAATAGGCTTCAGATTCAACTCCTTCATTGCCTTGGCTTTGGTCGAACGTTTGGCTGGGCCTGAAGGCTTGTTGCTGATTGCCGTGCTCATTGGTTTTTGTGTGCCCATGTTCAATGTGGGGGCCGTTTGGCCCATGGCTCGCCATGGCGAATCAGGCATGTTGCGCGAACTGATTCGCAACCCCCTGATCTTGGCCACCACAAGTGGATTGGCTTTTAATTTTCTTGGGTTTCGGGTCCCAGAAGTCTTAGACCCCAGCTTGTCGCGAATTGGTGCGGCTTCCTTGGCCTTGGGCCTCATGTCGGCGGGCGCAGGCATGGAATTGAAGGCGCTGAACCAAGGTAAATTCTTGGGCAGCTTGGTCCTTGCGATCAAGCATTTGGTGGTGCCTTGTTTGGCTTGGGCCTTGGCGCAGCTTTTTCAACTGCCCCCTTTGCAAACCACGGTACTGCTGATTTTTTCTGGTTTACCGACAGCCTCCACCTGCTATGTGCTGGCCTCCAGAATGGGCTACAACGGCGGCTATGTGGCCGGCCTTGTCACTTTGTCCACGCTGCTGGGCGTTTTGAGTTTGCCTTTTGCATTGGGTGTATTGGGCGGCTTGAAGTTTTAACTGCGTTGGGCCAATGACCAGGCCACTTGCTCTTGAACCACAGTATCG
The DNA here is from genome assembly GCA_947447245.1 of Comamonadaceae bacterium. GTDB lineage: Bacteria > Pseudomonadota > Gammaproteobacteria > Burkholderiales > Burkholderiaceae_C > Limnohabitans_A. The sequence goes on along the minus strand of CANFJC010000171.1, from coordinate 2,939 downwards.
GGATGCGACAACCAAGGCTCTAAAGCACCCACCAAAGCGGCAGCATCTTGCGCTGAAATTTTCTCAGCTTCATTCAAGGCATTGCCCGCAGCCAAAGCCACGTTTCGAATCCATCTGGCATGGCCAATGCGCCTGATGGCACTGCCTTCCGTGATTTGCAGAAAAGTAGCTTCATCCCATTGAAGTAATTCTTTCAGTTGCGGCGCCATCAAAGGCTCACGCGCATCAAAGTCTGGCAAGCTACTGCGCTTGGCGTATTTGTTCCAAGGACAAGCCCATTGGCAATCGTCGCAGCCATAGATCCGATTGCCAATGAGGGGGCGAAGTTCATGCGGAATTTCTCCGTCATGTTCGATGGTGAGGTAAGAAATACAACGCCTGGCATCCAACTGATAGGGCGCCACAATGGCTTGGGTAGGACACAGGTCGATGCATGCTGCGCATGACCCGCAATGCGATGTAAGGGCCTGCGTGTTTGGCAATGCAAAGTCGACAAACAGCTCGCCCAGAAAGAAGAAGGAGCCCGCCTCTCTTTGCAAAACCAATGTGTTTTTGCCGCGCCAGCCCTGGCCACTTCGAACTGCCAACTCGGCCTCCATGACTGGCGCAGAATCGGTAAACACCCTGTGGCCGAAGGGCCCTATCAATTCGGCCATGCGATGTTGGAGTTTTTGCAATCGGCTGCGCATCACCTTGTGATAGTCCCGCCCTCTGGCATACACAGACACCACGCCTTGCGTGGGCCGATTCAATGCCTGCCCTTCAGACTCAGCCGACAAGTCAGGCGCATTCCCTGGCAAGTAATCCATTTGCACCGTGATGACACTGAGGGTGCCAGGCACCAATTCTGAAGGCCGAGCACGTTTTAGGCCATGGCTTGCCATATAGTTCATGCTGCCATGGAAGCCGGCAGCCAGCCAAGCCTGAAGCCCTGGCTCAGCTTCGGTCAAATCCACACTTGACACGCCAATTTGAGAAAATCCCAGTTCCTGAGCGGCAATTTGCAACTCAGACCACAAGGCGGCTGTGTCCATTGCGCCTGTGCTTGAAAGACCAGAAAGAGAATGATGAGTGTTGTTCACCCTGAGATTGTAGGAACTCCCGAGCCTCTTGGCACGGCCAGTTGGCTATGGTCGGATGAAAACCATACACTGGAATTTGCGCAAGCTCTGGCTGAGCAAATTGAACTCAGAGATGCCTACATTGAACTTCAAGGTGATTTAGGGGCCGGCAAGACCACTTTTGTCAGGCACTTGCTCAAGGCACTTGGGGTCGAGGGACGCATTAAAAGCCCTACTTATGCCGTGGTGGAACCTCATGAGGCAAGACGTCCCTCATCGCCTTCTCAATTGCAGCCATCAGGTGTTCCCATGGATCCCGAAATTCTGAACATCTGGCATTTTGATTTTTACCGCTTCAACGACCCTCAAGAATTTGAAGAAGCCGGCTTTCGCGATTTATTTGCCAGCCCTGGACTGAAAATTGCGGAATGGCCAGAAAAAGCACGCGGTATGTTGCCCGTCGCAGATTTGAAACTGGCCATCACCGTCAACGAACAAGAAGGCCGTTTTGTGATTTGCGAAACACACACCCGCAAAGGGCTTTCCATTTTGCAAGGCTTGCGCCATTTAAGCCCCGCCCTTGCAAGCTCTCAAGCCGCTCAGCTTGTCGCTCACCATGTCGCTCCAAAGACGTGAATGGCTCAAGGTGTCTGGCCTGGCCCTGATGCTAGGCTGGGCCGACATTTGTCGAGGTGCCAGTTTGCTGGCGGTTCGAGTGTGGCCGGCCAAGGACTACTCGAGGGTTACTTTGGAGTCGGACGTCGCTCTGAAAACCAAGTACACCTTTGTGCCCTCACCACCCCGTTTGGCCATTGACATTGAAGGCTTGGATTTAAATCCCGCAATCAAAGAATGGGTGGGAAAAATCAAACCAGATGACCCTAACATCACTGGCGTGCGTGTGGCGCAAAACAGCCCAGGCGTCGTGCGCATGGTGTTTGATTTGAAGCAAGCTGTGCAGCCGCAAGTCTTTGCACTCACGCCTGTGGGCACCTATCAACATCGATTGGTGCTAGATCTTTACCCAACTACACCGGTGGACCCTCTTGAAAGTTGGATTGCAGAACGCACCCAAAGCAGCGATGCATTAAGTGACTGGCTCCACAAAAATCAAAACCTTGGCTCAGCCCCTGCCAACCCTCCCTCCACCTCAAACAGCCAAGCACCCACAACGAGCAACCCCGCAGTGCAAGCTCCCCCCATCACCGACAGGCTGATTGTGGTGGCCATTGATGCGGGCCATGGTGGCGAAGACCCGGGTGCCATCGGCCCCAATGGCACCAAGGAAAAAGATGTGGTGCTTCAAATCGCTTTGAAGCTTCGAGATCGCATCAATGCCAGCCAAGTCAAGGGCAGCCCCATGCGCGCCTACCTGACGCGAGATGCCGATTACTTTGTGCCCCTTCATGTACGGGTTCAAAAAGCCAGAAAAGTGCAGGCCGATCTCTTTGTGAGTGTGCATGCAGATGCATTTTTCACACCCAACGCACAAGGCGCCAGTGTGTTTGCACTGAGTCAAGGCGCAGCATCCAGCAGTGCAGCGAAGTGGATGGCCTCGCAAGAAAACAAAGCCGACCTCATTGGCGGCATGAACTTTGGCGTGAAAGATTCGCAAGTGCAGCAAGCCCTGCTTGACATGAGCACATCGGCCCAAATTAAGGACAGCCTGAATTTGGGAGGCGCCCTTTTGCGAGAAATTGGCAGCGTAGGCAGGTTGCACAAACCCAAAGTGGAACAGGCGGGTTTTGCCGTCTTGAAAGCACCCGATATACCGAGTGTCTTGGTGGAAACAGCCTTCATCAGCAATCCCGATGAAGAGGCCAAATTGTCAGATGACTCTTATCAAAACAGCATCGCTGATGCGCTGGTCAAGGGATT
>CANFJC010000170.1 GCA_947447245.1 Comamonadaceae bacterium | reverse complement strand
CTTGATCGGAAGGTTTGAAAAAGGCGATGAAGTAGAAATTCCATCGCGTCGCCAAATGAAACGCAAGCCTACCGATTATTTAAGGCACATTTACTACGACACCATCACCTACAACTTAGGAGCCCTTCAGTACCTCATCTCGGTGGTGGGCGAAGAGCATGTGATGTTTGGCACCGACTGGCCGCATCAGGTTCACGATACCAAGGGCGCCTTTGCCAACACCGCTCAATTGCCTGCGCAAACCTGCGCAGCCATTCGCGGTGGCAATGCCCTCAAAGTGTTCAACATTTCCTAATGCTCATGGGTAATTGGCTGCCACTGATCGCGACCTTGTTCATTCAGGCCATGGTCTCCATGGCCTTGTTAACGCTTCCCGTCATGGCACCTGTTGCAGCCAAAGATTTAGCCGTATCGCCCGCCTTGGTGGGCATCTACGTCGCAATCACTTACGCTGGGGCCATGTTTTCCAGCCTGACCTCTGGCACCAGCGTCACACGCTTTGGGCCTATTCGAGTGAGTCAATTGGGACTGATCTTTTGTGCAACAGGCCTCTGCCTTTGCGCGCTGCCTTGGTTACCCGCCACTGCCTTGGGCGCATTTTTCATTGGCTTGGGCTATGGCCCCATCACACCTTCCAGTTCTCAAATTTTGGCGCGAACAACACCACCCCATCAAATGTCCCTGGTGTTTTCAATCAAACAAACGGGTGTGCCGCTTGGCTCTATGTTGGCGGGTGCCATCGTTCCCTCACTGATGCTTGGCGTTGGCTGGCAGTTCAGTTTAGTCAGCGTTGCTGTCGTGTGTTTGGTGAGTGCCTTTTTTGCACAAGCGCTTCGAGAAGAAATGGACAATCAACGGCAAGCTGGTTTGCAGCTGAAATTATCGACCTTGCTGGCCCCGATTCGCATGGTGTTATCGCACCGCGCTCTGGCCACCATGGCGGGTTGTTCTTTGATGTTTTCCATGGTGCAAGTGTCCCTCACCACTTACTTGGTCACCTACTTGCACGATGATTTAACTTACGGCCTGGTGGCTGCTGGCTTGTTGCTGTCCATCACACAAGCAGGTGGCATTGTGGGACGCATTGCATGGGGGTATGTGGCGGATCATTTTTTAAGCCCGCAAAAAACGCTGGCCGTTTTAGCAACCAGCATGGCCCTTTGCGCAGCGGCAACCCCCCTTCTGTTGCCAAGCCTTCCCGTATTTGGAGTTTGGACGCTGTTGTTGCTATTTGGCGCATCGGCCATTGGGTGGAACGGCGTTTATTTGGCGGAAGTGGCCAGGCAAGCACCAGAGGGCAAAGCAAGCGTCGCCACAGGCGGCACATTGACCTTCACTTTTTTGGGCGTGGTGCTTGGCCCGCCCCTCTTTGGTGGCTTGTCCACACTCTTTGGCACCTATGGTGCTGGGTTTTGGGCGCTGGCTGCTGTTTCAAGTCTTTGCAGCCTGATATTGTGGCGCTTAAGGCCTAGCCCCTCGAATTAAATCAACGCCTTTTTCGGCAATCATGATGGTGGGTGCATTGGTATTGCCCGTCACCAAGTGCGGCATGATGGATGCATCGATGACGCGCAAATTTTGCAGGCCATGAACTCGAAGTTCAGCATCGACCACAGCCATTGGATCATTGGCCGGTCCCATTTTGCAAGTGCCCACAGGATGGTATTCGGTGTCGGAGTGGTCACGCAGGAAGCTTTCAATCTGCGCCGGATTGTGTGCGTCCACCGCATGAATCATGTCCCCTCGGTGGGAAGACAATGCGGGCGACTGCATCACACTCAAACCCAATTGGGTACCCGCCACCAGAGTCTGCATATCAGACGGGTGTTTAAAGAATGCCGGATCAATGAGGGGGGCATCGGTGGGTTTGCGGCTGGCCAGGGTTACGCTGCCCCTGCTTTGTGGGCGCATCAAGGTGACGTGCAAGGTGTACCCATGGCCTGCATGCATTTTGCGCGCGTGATCGTCCACAATACCGGTGCAAAGGGCCAACTGAATGTTGGGGTAATCCTTGTTGCCTTCGGTGGATACAAAACCCTGTGTTTCAGACACGTTGGAGGTGATCCAACCTGTTCTTTGGCTGCGCCATTCCAGCATGGCTTTGAGCATGTTCCAAGTGCCCTTCAATGAAAAGCCCATGGCGTCATTGATTTTTTGAGTCTTGTAAATCAGCACTGTGGTGATGTGGTCTTGCAAGTTTTGTCCCACGCCTGGCAATTCATGCAACAAAGGAATGCCCATGTCGCTCAAATGCAAAGCGGGCCCCACCCCCGACAACATCAGCAACTGCGGCGAACCAAAAGCACCCCCTGACACAATCACTTCTTTGCGAGCACGCACCTCATGCTGAACCCCATTCACCTGGTACTTGATGCCAACGGCACGTTTGCCTTCAAACATGATTTGCGTGGCATGCGCATGCGAGACGACATTCAAATTGCTTTGATGGCGGTGCGGGTCAACATAAGCTCTGGCGGCATTCCAACGCTCACCGCCCTTTTGCGTCACCTGACCGGGCGACACACCAAATTGCTCGGCGCCGTTGTAATCGGGGTTACTGGGAATGCCCTGCTCGTTGCAAGCCTTGATGAACAATTGGTTCAGGGGGCTAGGACTTCGCAGGTAACTCACATTCAAGGGGCCGCCCACACCCCGGTAAGCCGTGTCGCCAAAGCACTCGTTGTTTTCTGATTTTTTAAAGTAAGGCAAAACTTCTTGGAAGGACCAACCAGGGTTGCCCAAAGCCGCCCAGTTGTCGTAGTCACGCGCATTGCCACGGGTGTAAACCATCGCATTGATGGAAGAGCTACCGCCCATCACTTTGCCGCGTGGCTGAAATCCTTTGCGACCGTTAAAGCCAGCCTGTGGCACCGTGTTGTAGCCCCAACTGTTGATGTTCAAGGAGGCCGTGGCCGCAAATCCCAATGGGGCGCGAACAAACACCGAATTGTCGGGGCCGCCAGCTTCCAGCAAACACACAGCGGTGTTTTGGTCTTCACTCAAACGTCCGGCCACGCAGCAACCTGCAGAACCACCGCCAACCACCACATAATCAAATTCAGAATGCGTCATTGAAATTACCTCGTGACAATGGAGAAATTACCGGGCGCTTTGTCAATCATGCTGAAAAACAAAGCCAAATCAATTTTGCTGCCTTCGATCTTGGTTTGATCCGACATGAGCAAGTCTTTGGCCCCTGCTTGGCCCAGTACCATTTTGATGAAAAATTGCTGGGTCAAGATGAGTGTTGCGTTAGCATTTTGATCAGGACGTGCCTTCACATGATGCAACACAGAATTCTCAAGGGACAAGACAAAACTTTGTTGAGTGTCAGAAAACACCAAGTTGATTTTCATTTTTTTGCCCTCGGCCTTTGGGGCATTGAGCGATGCGGCCATGGCCTCTAAAAACCGTTCGATAGGCGTTTGGTTCAGCATGTCGATCATGCCCTCGCGCGGCATGCCTTTTTCGGGCGTACCTTCTCGCAATTCCAGTGCGCCTGTAAGGTAAAAATTTCGCCAAGCCGATGACTCGGCTGCGTAGCCCAGCTTTTCAAAAGACTGCGCCAACAAGGCCTTGGCTTGCGTATTCGAAGGCGCCACATAGACCGCATGTTTCAGCAATTCAGCAGCCCAGCGGAACTCTGCTTTGCCCATGGCCTCTTGGGCGGCTGCGACCACTTTGTCGACACCGCCCATGAGCTTGACGTATTTTTCAGAGGCTTGCAAAGCAGGCAAAGGGTCAAGGTTGGAAGGATGCGCATCAAACCAGCCCATGTAGTTTTGGTAGACCGCTTTCACGTTGTGCCGAACCGTGCCGTAATAACCCCGCACACTCAGATGCTCGTCAAGCGCTGCTGGCAGCCGAAGATTTTCGGCAATTTCGGCAGCATTCTGGCCCGCATTCATTTGCCGCACCGTTTGATCATGAATGAACTGGTAGGTATCTCTTTGTTTGACGATGAAGTCTTGAATGTTGGCAGCCCCCCAGACTGGCCAATGGTGCTGATTGAACACCACTTCGGAATTTTGAACATACTTTAAAGAGTCATTCAAATAGGATGCCCACTTGGTGGCATCTCGCACCTTGGCACCGCGCAAGGTATAGAGGTTGTGCAAGGTGTGACCCATGATTTCGGCGCCGCAAAATGCCTTGAAGTCAGGCAAATAGAAAGTGAACTCTGAGGGTGCCTCGCTGCCAGGCACATTGTGAAACACAAAGCGAACGCCATCTATCAGCAAGTCCTGTATTTCAGATTGAACCGTGATGTTGGGTTGCAAAATACCAATCTTTCCAAACGCCACCGCTTTGCCCAAGCCATTGTCCACCAGCCCTGTTGGACTTTTGGCTAAGTTGCTGCCATACATGTACATGGCACGGCGGCCCATGGCGGGCCCCATCAGAATATTTTCACTGGTGGCCTCTTCCATGAAGCCGGAAGGTGCAACGATGGGCAGTTTTCGTGCTTTGGCCTCCTCTGCACTCACCAAGCCCAATGCCCCACCAAAATGATCGGCATGGCTGTGCGTGAAAATGAGGCCAGAGACTTGTTGTGGGCCCAAATGCTTGCGCGCAAACGCCAGTGCCGCAGCGGATGTTTCTTGTGCGGTCAGGGCATCGACCACAATCCAACCCGTCTTGCCTTGAATCAAGGTCATGTTGGCCAGATCAAAGCCCCTTAGCTGCCAAATGCCCTCGGTCACTTTGAACAGACCCATTTGATTGTTCAAAGTGGCTTGGCGCCACAAACTTGGATTGACTGTTGGGGGCGCATCGCCTTGGATAAAGGCAAAGGCATCGAAGTCCCAAATGACTTTGCCCTGAGCGTCTTTGATCTGCCCCGAAGGGGCCGCTATAAAGCCTTTTCTGGCATCGCTTTTTTCAAGCCAGTCGGCACTGCCCGACTGCGCTGGCATGTTGGATGGCATGGCCGTTGGTTCCAACTTCTGACACGCCATCAATGCGCAAATTCCTAGGAACATGGCAAAGACGCGACCGCCTCGAATAAGCTCTTCAAAACTAACCCGCATGGATAAACTCCTTAGCGTGTTGTTATAAACCACAGCTGCCGTTTGAACTAGGGGTAATACCCTGTTCATTCAGAGATGATGCGGCATACTTGATGCATCAAACTTCACAAGCGATTCTATTTTGACGACAGCCATTCATGATCGCCAGAACCCATTGCCCTCTTATGTAGATAAGAAGCGTTTTGCATGGTTGTTTTCTGTTGTGGGGCCTGCTGTCTCAATGGTTGGCACGGTTGCGGTTTCTGGCTTTGGGGTCAGCAGCTGGATCTTATTTTTCCCTTTTGTCTTCTATTACTTCTTTGTGCCATTTTTAGATTTCCTGATTGGCGAGGACATCAGCAACCCACCCGAATCATCGATTGAAGCTTTAGAAGCCGATGCCTATTACCGATGGATCACTTACGCAACCATTCCTATCTTATGGATTGCTGTTATTTTCAACTGCATTTTCCTTTGCACCAATTCATTGACGACATTGGAGTGGCTGGTCACCGTCATATCCACCGGATCGGTTTTAGGTTTTGGTTTAAATGTCAGCCATGAACTGGGCCATAAACTGCAAACAGTGCCTCGGAAAATTGCGCTGTTCAATACCGCACTAGGCGCTTATGGTCACTTTTCCATAGAACACAATCGAGGTCATCACCGCCATGTGAGCACGCCTGAAGATCCAGCATCTTCCAAAATGGGAGAGAACATCTATCAGTTTGCTTGTAGAGAAATGCCTGGCGCAGCCCTTCGCGCCTGGCGACTCGAAGCAGATCGGCTAGAGCGGCAAAATAAATCTGCTTGGCATTTTGAGAATGAAATTCTTCAAGCGCTTTGCCTAACCGCTTTGGTGCATGGTAGTTTGATCTGGCTTTACGGCCTCGACATGGTGATCGTTCTCATTCCATTGGCAATTTGGGGTGCGTTTCAGCTGACATCGGCCAATTATGTTGAGCATTACGGCATTCAAAGACTCAAGACAGCCAACGGCAATTATGAAAATTGCCAACCGCATCACTCATGGAACAGCAACCATTTGGTTTCCAACCTGGTGTTGTTTCAACTGCAGCGTCATTCTGATCACCATGCGCATCCTGGCCGCAGTTACCAATCACTGCGTGATTTTCCTGAGCTGCCCAGGTTGCCCTCTGGCTATTTTGGGATGTTTTTCTTGGCTTACTTTCCGCCTCTTTGGTATCGGGTGATGGACCCGCTGCTGATCAAAACACTTCAAGGCGACGTCGCAAGAATCAACTTTTTACCCAGCGCCAAGAGCCGGCTTGTTCAGAAATATGGCCTCCATT
>CANFJC010000169.1 GCA_947447245.1 Comamonadaceae bacterium | reverse complement strand
GCCGGTGTGGTCAGGACCTTGCCTGATCTTTATAAATTAGGTTTAAGTGCCCTGGTTCAATTGGATCGCATGGCAGAAAAATCTGCTCTGAATATTTTGAGTGCACTTGAAGCATCGAAGTCCACCACCTTGCCGCGATTCATCTACGGCTTGGGCATACGCCATGTTGGGGAAGCCACAGCCAAGGAGTTCGCCCGTCACTTTGGTACTTTGGACGCCTTCATGACGGCGTCCTTGGAGCAACTCTTGGAAGTGTCCGATGTGGGTCCTATCGTGGCGCAAAGTGTGCTTGCTTTTTTTGCCCAAGCGCACCATCAAGAAATTGTGGCTCAACTGAGGGCTTGTGGCGTTCGGTGGGAAGAGGGCGCACCCGCAGAGCGCGCACCCAAACCCTTGAGTGGCCAAACCATTGTCCTGACGGGCACACTGCCGACCTTGAGTCGCGATGAGGCCAAAGCCATGTTGGAAGAAGCAGGCGCCAAAGTAGCTGGCTCTGTGAGTCAAAAAACCAGTTATGTGGTCGCAGGTTCTGAGGCCGGTAGCAAACTTGAAAAGGCACTTGCGCTAGGTGTTCCGGTGCTAGATGAAGCTGGCCTTCTGTCATTGTTAAAAGGAGATCCGCATGACGGTACGTGAAATACTAAAGATGGGCGATGAGCGACTGATGCGCATCGCAAAGCCAGTGCTCGAATTCAACACGCCCGAATTGCTGGAAGGCCTTGTGGACATGAAAGAGACAATGATTGCTGCCAGTGGTGCAGGACTGGCCGCACCACAAATTGGCTGGGATATTCAGCTGGTGATTTTTGGCACTGGGCAAATCATTTCACGCTACCCCGATGCTGCCCCCATTCCCTACACAGTCTTGATCAACCCGGTCATCACACCCATTGGCAATGAGATGCAGCATGATTGGGAAGGTTGTCTTTCGGTGCCTGGCTTGAGAGCTGTTGTGCCCAGATGGCAGCACATTCGCTATTCTGGATTTGATCAGCATGGCCAAGCCATTGAAAGAACGGCTGAAGGCTTTCACGCCAAAGTGGTTCAGCATGAGTGTGATCACCTGATGGGTATTTTGTACCCGCAACGCGTGCGCGATTTCACGAAATTTGGATTTAACTCCGTGCTGTTTCCAAACTTGGTGCCAGAAACTGACGATTAAAGTCTGGCCAGTCTTTCAATGGCGGCGTGCAAGGTGGCGTCTTTCTTGGCAAAGCAAAATCGAATGACATTTTGGTCAAACGAGTCGCCATAAAAGGCGGACATGGGAATGGCCGCCACGCCAATTTCGCGCGTCAACCATTTGCAAAATTCAGCCTCACCCAAATCTTTTTCGGGCACCGACAAATGGGATATGTCGGCACATTGAAAATAGGTCCCCTCACCCGGCAGCAGCTTGAATTTGGTTTTTGACAAACCATCTCTGAAAAGATCTCGTTTGTGCTGGTAAAACTGTGGCAAATCCAAATAGGGCTGAGGGTTGGCCATGTAATTGGCCAAGCCATATTGCATGGGCGTGTTCACCGTGAATACCGCGAATTGATGCACCTTGCGAAATTCTGCAGTCAGCGAAGCAGGCGCCACAACGGTACCCACTTTCCATCCTGTCACGTGATAGCTTTTGCCGAAGCTTGACACCACAAAGGCGCGCTCTGCCAGGCCTTTGTAGGAACTTGCACTGCAATGTAGAAGCGGTTGGTAAACCATGTGCTCATACACTTCGTCACTGATCAGCACAATTTGAGTAGGCGCTAAAATTTCTTGCAGCTTCAGCATGTCCTCGTGCCGCCACACCATGCCGCTTGGGTTGTGTGGGGAATTGATCAAAATGGCGCGGGTTTTAGAAGTAATGGCAGCTTGAATTTTGTCGAAATCAGGTTTGAAGCTGCCTGGCGTTAAAGGGACCCTGACCACCACGCCGCCGGCCATCTCGACGTTGGGCACATAGCAGTCGTAGCAGGGCTCCAAAACAATCACTTCATCGCCTGGATGCACCACGGCCAGCATGATGGTGAGCAAAGCTTGCGTCGCGCCTGCCGTGATGGTGACTTCAGTTTGTGCATCGTAGTGATGCTGATACAGCGTTTGAATTTTTTGCGACACGGTTTCACGCAAAGGCAAGACACCAGGCATGGGTGGGTATTGATTAAAACCCCCTCGCATGGCCTGGTTCACGGCATGGAGCAAGGCGGGGTCACATTCAAAGTCAGGAAATCCTTGGCCTAAATTGACCGCGTCCACTTCGGCGGCCAGACCAGACATGACGGTAAAAATGGTAGTGCCCACTTTGGGATGTTTTGAAATCAACTGGGGTGTCATGATGGTTTCTTGAAATGGATCAGAGTTCGTAGTCATTGACATGACCGGTCATGGCTTTCGCAATCAAAGCGGGCGTCAAGCGATCGCTTAACAACTCTGCAAATTGGTACACAAAGTTGCGCAGGTAGGCGCCCCTTTTGAAGGCGACGCGCGAGACATTTTTCCCCAAGATATCACCCAAAGGCCTTGCGATCAAATCGCCTGAAAGGTCATCTTTCACGGCCATTTCAGCCACAATGCCCACGCCCAAACCCAAGCGCACATAGGTTTTGATCACGTCGGAGTCAATGGCTTCAAGTGCAATTCGAGGGTGTAATTTTTTGCTGGCAAATGCCGCATCAATGCGTGTTCGACCGGTAAACGAGGGGTGGTAGGTGATCAGGGGCTCTTTGGCAATGTCTTCCAAATGCAGGTGTTTTTTCTTGGCCAAGGGGTGGTCGGGCGCAACGACCAACATGTGCTGCCATTCATAGCATGGCAGTGTCACAAGGTCTTCGTAATTGGCCAGTGATTCTGTGGCCATGCCTATTTCGGCGGTGTCGTCCAGCAGCATTTTGGCCACCTGGTCAGGCGAGCCTTGGTGCAAGCTGATGTTGACTTGTGGGTATTGTTCGCGCAATTTGGCAACGGGAACAGGCAGCACATATCGCGCCTGAGTGTGGGTGGTGGCAATGGAGAGGGTGCCATGGTCCTGAGCACTGAACTGTTCCCCGATGCGCTTTAAGTTCCCAATTTCGCGCATGATGACTTCGATGCTTTTGAGAACATGCTGACCCGGCTCTGTGATTCGCTTCAGTCTTTTGCCATGCCGCGCGAAGATGTCAATGCCCAGCTCCTGCTCCAACTCAATGATGGCTTTGGAGACTCCGGGTTGTGAGGTGTGAAGCGCTTTGGCGGCTTCTGTCAGGTTGAGATTGCGACGTGCAGCTTCTTGTACAAATCGAAATTGATGCAAGTTCATATCAATAAACCCAGTAAGATTGAGTTCATTATGCCTTATGAATCTAAGGATGGCGCTTTCAAGCTCCGATCAGATGTTCATCGAATGCGGATCAAGCCGTGTCACGCAAGGCAATTGCCGCCATGGCTCGAGTCAGTTCGGGTTCTTCGCCAATGGCGTTTCTTAACTCGAAGCTCACACCAGGATGTTGGGTGATCAGGTCTTGCAGCAACAAGGGCAGATCTTCTCTCGCATGCCTGCCCACCCCTAAGAACATGGGAACAATGCGAACCATGTTGACGCCCGTCTGCACCAAACGCGCGACGGTGGTGGGCAAGTCAGGCTCGGTCAGTTCAAGGTAGGCGCAGGCCACATGTGTGTCTGGTGAATTTTGCTTCACTTGTTCGGCAACGGCTTCGATGGGGCGTCGCCAAAGCGCGTCTCTTGAGCCATGAGCAAACAAAATGATGGCATGTTTGGAGCTGTTGTCTGTCATCGAAAAGCCCTTATTGGCGTAAGACCAGCCACCAAAAGGTCGCCAGCGAAATCAAGCTGTAAATCAGTGCGGGTGCAGCGGCTGTGAGCCATGGCTGCCAATTTTGCAGATTACCCATGAAGCCAAAAACGTTGTTAAGCAAATAGAAACTGATGCCGGCCATGACACCTCCAAACACATAGCCTGCTATGTTGCCTGATCTGAAATGCAAATAAGCAAATGGCAGGGCCAGCGTGAGCATGACCCAGCAACTCAGCGGGTAAAACACTTTTCGCCAAAACTCAATTTCATAGCGCTGCGCGTTTTGACCATTCGCAGCCAAATGTCGCATGTATTGAAACAAGTCAATGGTTTTCATTCGATCTGGGCTCAGGAGCGCAGCAGAAATCATCTCGGCGGTGATTTCCGTTTGCCATGACCATTCAGGCAGATTCAATATTTCGATTCTCGAATCTTGACCGCTTGTGATGTGAAAAATCCGCCGATCGACGGGTTTCAAAAGCCAAGATCCATCCGGCATCAGCTGGGCACTTGGCGCCAGAGTCATCGATTTGAGTCGACCTTCGTTGTCGAATTCGTGAATGCGAATGTTCTCGGGCTGACCTTCGCTGGTCATGGATCTCACGTTGACGGCAAATTGTGATTGCGCCTGCTTTTCTCTCAGCCAAGCGCCAGTTTGGCCAATGGTAATTTGCCCTTGGTAATGCGCTTTTAAAAGTTGTGCTTGTTTGTCTGTCCACGGAGAAATGTAGTCTCCAAATAGGAAGGTCACAGTGACAAAGACAAGGCCTAATTGAAACAAGGTTTGTAGCGCACGCCAAGGCCCCAACCCGCCTGTTCGGAGGATGGTGAACTCGGAGCTCTGGGCAAAACGAGCCATGACAAAAATGGAACCAATCAAAACAGAGATGGGCAACAACTCATACAAATGGCTGGGCATGAGCAAGGCCACATACATCAAGGCATGCTGCAGTTGATAGCCCTGAAATTTGTTTCGGCTCAGTGTTTGCAGTTGATCGACCAGATCGAAAAAAACAAACAAAGCCAGAAAACCAATGGCCACAAAACTGACTGCTCGAATGATTTCTCCGTGAATGAGTCGGCGAATGGTTTTCATGTGCCAGCCCCCGTTCTGTGCGAATTTGGCATGGACAAAAGACTCTTCCAAGACCCATTGAAATGGCGAAAAAGAAGCCAGACCAAAGCCAGACAAAATGCGCCGCCATGAAGGGTGAACATGAATGTGGGCAGACTGGTTCTTTCAGATGCAATCCAATTTTGACCTACGTTCACCATGTTGTAGTAACCCACAAAGCAAAACAAGGCCACTGCCAGGTGGTAACTTTTGCCGACGCGAGGATTGACGCTGGCCACAGCCAAGCCCACGATCAATAAATTCAAAGCAGCCAAGGGCAATCCGAGTCGCCAAGATAACTCGCCAAGATTGACCGACGTCGGTGCTTTGATGAGGCCCAAAGTACTGACCATGCGGCTTTGAATGTCTGTCGCTGAAATTTTGAGGGTTGGATCGATCAGCAATTGATAATCATTGAAAGCAGTCACACGCACATCACCCGTTTGGTGGTTGCGCAGCATTTGTTGACCCTGTTGCAAACTTAAAAACCGCTCGCCTTGGTGCAGTTCAATTTGCCCTTTTTGGGCCGTTGTGACAGTCTCAATCATGCCATCTAGACTTGAAACAAACACATGCCTTCCTGTTTGATTGCTGGGGCTGTCCTTGTCAATGAAAAATACCCGTTTTCCACCCGCTGACTCTTGGAACTGACCCGGCGCAACGCGCTCGATGTCATTGCGTTGCTCAAACCGGTCTCTCAAATCTTGAATTTGTTGGTTGCTCCATGGCCAAACAAAAAGCGCCAGCAAGCCGATGGCCAAAAGGATGGGCCACGCAAACCTCAACAAAGGTGGGGCAAAAGAAGTGAGGCCTCGGCCACTCGAAAACCAAATCACCATTTCACTGTCTGCGTACATGCGCGACAATGTGGAGACCACTGCAATGAACAAGCTGAGTGTCAAAATGGTGGTGAGGTGTCCAATGACTGTCAAACCCATTACCAGCATGACTTCTGAGGGATTCACAGTACCCTTGGTCGCCTGTCCCAAGGTTCGGATCAAAATGATGGTCATCACGATCGTGGCTAAAACCACCACCGTGGCACCAAAGCTTCGGGCCAAATCTTTTTGAATGGAAGAATGGAATAACATTGTTGGATTAGAAAAACGCAATTATGAACTTCGAATTAAAGACACTTTCTTTGGCAGCCGCAGCAAAATCATCCTCAGAGGTCTTGATTGTCCTCATTTCCGATCACTTTCAAGCCGCCAAGGACCCTCTTTCCTTATTGATTGAAAAAGCCATCAAGGCCAAAGACTTTTCAAGCAAGACCGGTAAAGTGCTTCATGCCTATGCGGCACCCGGTGTTTCTGCCACCAAAGTGGTGTTTTTGGGGGTCGGCGCTGCCAAAGCTGTTGACATGCGGTCTGCCATGACGGGCCTGACTGCCAGTTTAAAAGCCGCTGAAACCAAGAAACTCACTGTGGTGTCACCCGAGTCCCTCAGTGCGAGCAGCCTGCAAGCCT
>CANFJC010000168.1 GCA_947447245.1 Comamonadaceae bacterium | reverse complement strand
TGAACTCAACCAGCACAACACAAAGCACTCGTGGCATCCAGGGGCTGAGCTTTTGCAACTGCAGCACCAAGGGATGAAGCGCATAGGCTAAAACAGCCGCAACCGCAAAGGGCACCAAAACAGGCCCTAAAACCCACAAAAGCACGACCACCAAAATCGCGACACCCAACCACAAAGTCAGACGTTTGGAACTTGGATGAAAAGGCATAAGGGCGATTGGAGGTCAAAGTAAATGGAAAGATGCTGCAAGCTTCGGTCAGCACAACACCTGCTGACCTTAAAATAAGCCTTGATTTTAGTCCCCCCCGCCCTCTTTCCCACAATTTCCCCATTTTTCACATGAGCTCAACCCCTCTCTCCTACAAAGACGCTGGCGTCGACATCGTCGCAGGTGATGCTCTGGTCGAGCGCATTAAACCTTTGGCCAAAAAAACCATGCGCGAGGGCGTCTTAGCTGGGATTGGTGGATTCGGAGCCTTGTTCGAAGTGCCTAAGCGGTACAAAGAGCCCGTGCTTGTTTCTGGCACAGATGGCGTTGGCACCAAATTGAAATTGGCATTTGAGTGGAACATGCACAGCACCGTTGGCATCGACTTGGTCGCCATGAGTGTCAACGATGTGCTGGTCCAGGGCGCTGAGCCTTTGTTCTTCTTGGATTATTTTGCGTGCGGCAAACTGGATGTCGAGACGGCTGCCACGGTGGTGGGCGGCATTGCCAATGGTTGCGAAATGTCCGGCTGCGCCCTCATTGGCGGCGAAACCGCAGAGATGCCAGGCATGTACCCAGCTGGCGAATATGACCTGGCTGGCTTTGCAGTGGGCGCCGTTGAAAAATCAAAAATTTTGACAGGCAAGGATGTGAAACCAGGTGATGTTGTGTTGGGCCTTGGCTCTCATGGCGTGCATTCCAATGGCTTTAGCTTGGTTCGCAAATGCATTGAGCGCGCCCAGGGGCAGTGGCCTGAAGCACTGGATGGACAGCCCTTCAAAGATGCCATCATGGCGCCCACCAGGCTCTACGTGAAGTCAGTGCTCCATGCATTGTCCGTTCATCCCATCAAAGCACTGGCGCACATTACAGGGGGCGGCTTGCTGGAGAACATTCCGCGCGTCTTGCCTGAAGGCACCGCAGCCCATTTGGTCAAAGGCAGTTGGCCGCAATCTGAGTTGTTTGCTTGGCTTCAAAAAACAGCCAACATCAATGACATTGAAATGAACCGCACCTTCAACAATGGCATTGGCATGGTGGTCGTGCTCGATGCCGCTCATGCCCAAGCATGTGCTGATACCTTGCGTCATTCAGGCGAGAAGGTTTACCCCATTGGATTGATCGCTGCCCAGGGTGATGGCGAACAAGTTGTGGTGGCCTAAAGGCACTTGAATCCAACATCGATTCAGGAGTCACTGAGCTTGCGCCCTGCGACACGGGGCTGCTTCATTCGGCTTGGAGACTGGCTAAGCGCTGCTTCACAGCCAATGCATCGCTGGCATTTGGCACTTCATCGACATACCGCAACAAGTCTTTGAGCGCACGCTCTTTTTGACCCAATTCAATCAGTGCCAAGCCCCGATCTCGCACTTCAAAAAGTGCTTCAGGGTTGAGCACAATCAAGCGGTCCATGACCAAAACGAGCCTGTGCCAATCTGCCTGACTGCTGAAAATCTCTTTGAGATTTCGAAGCATTCGGGTCAAGATGTCGCGTGGCAATGCGGGCTGCAAGAAAAGACCCAAAGGCGTGTCCATATCCCCTGAGGTTCCCATATGGGCACGAAATGGCGCCAAGCGTTCTGCCAAATTGTCCAATCCCAAGGAATCGCCCGTCAGTGGGTCCATGACAATCAAGCCATCCGGCAGTGTCACTTTGACCAAGAAATGACCTGGGAAAGACACGCCCTCAGCTTGCAAGCCAAGTGCCTGTGCAAGTTCCAACCAGATGATCGCAATGGAAATCGGAATACCTCTTCGCGACCTGAAGACCTCGTTCAAGTAACTGTTTTCTGGCGCGTAAAAATTGTTGGCGTTGCCAGCAAATCCCAGCTCCGTGTAGAAAAATTGATTCAACACAGACAAGGTCTTCAGCGGATCCGACTCAAATTTCAAGCGACGCTTCAAACGAACCAACAGCGCATCAGAGTTTGCCAAAACATCTTGAATGTCCAACTGCGGTTCTTCATCTTGTGCAATGGATGCCGCAGCTTCTAGCAATGGAAAATCAAGGTCTGTTTCAACCAGCGTTTTGAAGTAACTGAGTGGCGTGACTGCCATCAACTGGAGGTTCATGAATCTGACACCTGTTAACGGCGCACAAAAGATTGCAAGCGCAAACCGGTCAGGCGCAAACAAGCAAAATACAACACAGCTGAGCCGACCAACACCAAGGCCATGGTGCCCAATCTGCCCCACACCTGCTGCCTCATTGCCAACCAATCAAATGCGAAGCTGGCCCAAGCCAGAAAGCCAGTCAATACCAAGCTGGCAAAAAGAACGCGAGCGCCAAATACGCCCCACCCCGGCAGAGGCTTGTAAGCGCCTTTGCGCATCAAGCCGACCCATAACCAAGCCGCATTCAACAACGCACCCAAGCCAATCGACAAAGCCAAGCCTGCATGGGCCAAATAAGGCACCAACACAAGGTTCATCACTTGCGTAAAACACAACACAATGACAGCAATTTTCACAGGTGTTTTGATATCCTGACTTGCGTAATAACCGGGCGCCAAGACCTTGATGGCCACCAGTCCCAACAAACCCACACCATAACCCGTTAGAGCCAGCGTCGTTTGCTGGACATCTCGGTCTGTGAAGGCACCATAGTGATACAGCACCGACACCAAAGCTTGAGAGAAAACCAGCAAGGCCGCAGCACAGGGTAAGGCCAACAGCACAACCAAACGCAAGCCCCAGTCGAGCATGGCTGCATACGCATCTTGATCGCCCTTCGCGCGAGCTGCTGCCAACTGAGGCATCAACACGGCGCCAAGCGCCACACCCAGAATTGCGGTTGGGAACTCCATCAAGCGGTCTGCGTAGGTGAGCCAACTGACGCTACCTGGCGACAAATGCGATGCAATTTGGGTGTTGATGAGCAAGGATATTTGAGCCACCCCGACTCCCAGCAAAGCGGGCAGCATCAAAGCGGCGATTTGACGAGAAGCAGGATCTGCAGCGGCGCTTCGAATCGCAGAAGCGGTCAGGCCAATGCGAGGCAACAAACCTATTTTGGAAAGCGCAGGAATTTGAAGGGCCAATTGCATCAAGCCGCCCAACATGACACCCACTGGTAAAGCATAGATGGGCTGGATGCCATTTGACTTCAGCCAAGGCGCAAGCAGCCAAGCAGCAGCAATCATGGCCAAATTCAACAACACCGGGGTGGCAGCAGGGACTGCAAATTTTTTCCAGGTATTCAAGATGCCAGCGGACAAAGCCACCATCGACATGAAACCAATGTAGGGAAACATCCAGCGCGTCATGTGAACAGCCGCTTCATGCGATTCGGGATGCTGCTGCAGTCCGCTGGCCATGGCCCAGACTAAAAAAGGTGCAGCCAAAACGCCCACCATGCTCAAAAGCAACAGTGACCAAGCCAAAAGCGTCGCCACATGGTCTACGGCCTTTTTCGTGGCCTCTTCACCGTTTTGCGCTTTGCTGGCCGCTAAAACAGGCACAAAGGCTTGACTGAAAGCACCCTCCGCGAAAAGCCGCCGGAATAGATTTGGAATACGAAAGGCCACATTAAAGGCATCCGTCATTGCGCTGGCACCAAATGCAGAGGCAATGAGCAGTTCCCTGACCAAACCCGTGATGCGGGATGCCAGTGTCCATAAGGAAACGGTGGATGCAGATTTGAGGAGGCTCACAAAGAGAGTGTAGCGACTGAAACGCCTGCTTGTCAGGCCCCTGTACCAAGTGGCTCTTTGGCTGATACAATAGCCGGCTTTGCTGACAACATCCTCAGACAACTAGGACATACATTAAATGGCTTCTGCTAAACCCAAGAAAAAAAACCCCCGCCTGGCATCAGGCCGGAAACGCGCACGTCAAGACGTGAAACTCAACGCAGCGAACACCTCACTGCGCTCCAAATACCGCACCGCCGTGAAGAACGTTGAAAAAGCTGTTCTGGCGGGTGACAAAACCAAAGCCAGCGAACTGTTTGCCAAAATGCAAGCCGTCGTGGACACCGTTGCCGACAAAGGCATTTTCCACAAGAACAAAGCTGCTCGCGATAAGAGCCGCTTGTCAACCAAGGTGAAAGCCTTGGCCCTCGCCTGATCAATTGATCACCAGCCCGGCACCCTTTAGGGTTGCCGCCGTTTGAAACCGGTGCGCTGTCAGCAAAGAAAAAGCAAATAGCCGTCTTAGGACGGCTTTTTTGTGGGCGTCTTTCTCAAGACAATTTTTATTTGGGTGGGTCTGGCAGCAAGCAAGCCTCAGACACTTGCAGATTGTTGTCTTTGGCAAAGTTCATGAGGAAGTCCCAAGCCATTGGCTCGTGGCCACGCAAATCCGTATGAACCACCACACACTTGATGTTGCCGATCGTTTGGGGAATGCACCAGGGTGAATAGCTCAGATGGCTGCCTGGTGTGGCGCCCCCAGGCCTGAATTGCCCCATCACGCCAGCCAAGCGTTCAGACCAATCGCTGGGGCGGAAGGTGCGGCCGTCCAAGGTAATCCCTTGAATCAGAACTTCTTTGGCGTTGTTTGAAACCATCGATCAGAGGTTGTGAAAATTCGTGGGCAGGCATCAGGGATCGCCTCAATGCTGCATCGCAAAAGAATTGTATCTTATATAAGACTTGAAGCGTAAATTCTGCCCCTAAAATCTCATCTCAGCGGCCCTCTTCGTTGGGCCGATTTCTTTTCAGAGGAGTTCCCGCATGTCCGCTTTCATTGAAGCCACTTCGCCGCACACCATGAACACCTATGGCCGCTTGCCCATTGCCATCAGCCACGGTCAGGGTTGCCGAGTTTGGGATGTCAATGGCAAAGTGTATTTAGACGCATTGGGCGGCATTGCAGTGAACACCTTAGGTCACAACCACCCCGAGCTGGTGCCTGCGCTGCAAGATCAACTCAGCAAAATCATTCACAGCTGCAACTACTACCATGTGCCCAACCAAGAAAAGTTGGCGGCCAAGTTGGTTGAGTTGTCCGGCATGACGAATGTGTTTTTTTGCTGCACCGGTTTAGAGGCCAACGAGGCCGCTATCAAATTAGCGCGCAAGTTTGGACACGACAAAGGCATCGACAAACCCGTCATCGTGGTTTATGAAAAAGCTTTTCACGGGCGCAGCATTGCCACCTTGAGTGCCACCGGCAATACCAAAATTCAGCAGGGATTTGGTCCCTTGGTTGAGGGCTTCTTGCGTGTTCCGGTCAATGACATTGCTGAATTGAAGAAGGCCACCGAAAACAATCCCAATGTGGTGGCTGTATTTTTTGAAACCATTCAAGGCGAAGGGGGTGTGAACCCCATGCACTTGGACTATCTGCGCGATGTCCGTGCGCTTTGCGATGAAAAAGATTGGCTCATGATGATTGACGAAGTTCAATGCGGCATGGGCAGAACTGGCAAGTGGTTTGCGCACCAATGGGCTGGCATCAAGGCCGACGTGATGCCCTTGGCAAAGGGCTTGGGTTCTGGCGTTCCCATTGCAGCTGTGGTTGCTGGGCCCAAGGCTGCCAACATCTTCCAACCCGGCAATCACGGCACCACCTTTGGTGGCAATCCATTGGCCATGCGTGCCGGCGTTGAAACCATTCGCATCATGGAAAAAGATGGCCTGCTAGAAAATGCCGCCAAGGTGGGTGCACACCTTAAAAATCGCCTTGAAAAGGGACTTGAGGGCGCTCAAGGTGTCAAAGAAATTCGTGGCCAAGGTTTGATGCTCGGCATTGAATTGGACAAGCCATGCGGCGCGCTCACTTTGCGCGCAGCAGAGGCAGGCTTGCTCATCAGTGTGACGGCAGACAGCGTCATTCGCATGGTGCCGCCCCTCATCATGACTCAGGCTGAAGCCGATGAAGTGGCCGATATTTTGCTGCCGCTCATTCACACATTTCTGTCGGAGTCATCCTAATGCTTACCCAGGTTTCCGCCATGCCTCTTCGGCATTACTTGCAATTCACAGATTTAAGCGCTGAAGAATATGCACATGTTTTCAAGCGTGCATCGTTCATCAAAGCCAAGTTCAAGGCTTACGAAAAATACCAACCACTGACAGACCGAACCTTGGCCATGATCTTTGAAAAAGCCTCCACACGAACACGTGTGAGCTTTGAAGCGGGCATGTACCAAATGGGTGGCTCGGTTGTGCACCTCACCACTGGCGACAGCCAACTGGGCCGTGCAGAACCCATCGAAGACAGCGCCAGAGTGATCAG